>NZ_JARVXG010000056.1:50000-97500 GCF_029848115.1 Methanobacterium formicicum
TCTACTAATATGATTTTTTGCAGTGGATGTGGTGCTAAAAACCCTTCCAATGCCATGTTCTGCATGGAATGTGGAACGAAGATGGTTCATCCTTCTGAAAATGGCAGAAAAGATTCATCTGAGGAGGAAATGAAATCTTTGGGACTTGCACCTGCTGAATCCTATGCTTTGTTGCACATTGATTCTCCCAATATATCCACAGATAACACTCATGGGAAAGAATTGTTAAAATTAACCATGAAGGATCTTCTGGCCCGTAAAGTCATTAAAATAAATTCACGGGAAGAAAAAGGTTTTTTGTCTAAAAAAATGGTCAACAGGGTAAGTAAGGGAGAAAATTTTAACCAGGACCTAAAACCCTACCAAGAAGTTTTCACCAAACCACTGGGTAAAAATCAGGAACTAGAAATAAAAAAATACTTTAAAAATATACTAAAACAGTTCCGGTCTCGTTTAACCGGTCCCTTATTTTATAAATACAAAAATGATTTTGTAATGCCTGTTTTAATTGAAAAAGGATACGTAATATTAACAGAAAAGAAGGGAATGTTGTCTAATGCAAAATATGCTTTAACTGAAGAAGGTATTCGAGTTAAAGATAGAATAAATGATCTATTCATTGATTCCGATAATTTGTTAAATTGGATGGACTCCAATCCAGAAAAAGCTAAAGCTTTCCTAAGTGCAGTAGGTACCCATATATTTATCTTACCCTATGACCGTGGTCAACTGCAACTGTTAAAAAATAGACTGGCCAATGTTAAAACCAAAACATCAAAATTCTACCCTTACCTGTTGTATCCCCTTTCTGTGGGGGTGGGAATGAAATTAGGTATAAATTCTTCTAAAAAAAAGGAAGACCTTCTGGATTTTGATAATACCGTGGATTGGTTTGACTGGGATGTTCTAGATGCATTTGAAGATTTTGAAATGGATTCATTTGATGATGTTTTTGATTCCTTTGAGGATATATGCGATTCCTTTGAAGTTGCAGATGGAAATGATTGGTGAATTTTTAAATTCACAATAGTCTCCTTAGTTATTCAGGTTATAATCGAGCATCCATCGGCTTCCACAATAACCGTGTGTTCAGCCTGAGCCACCCTGGCACCACTTTTCTCGCGGAGCACATGGTAGGGATAAATTGCCCGGGAAGAAATAAGCTGCCTCATGGCAGGTTTTAACTGGCGGATGCCGGGTTCTTCATTTAACCATCTCTGGGCAAAAGGAAGGTTAGCGTATTTTAATTTAATGACTTCAAGTAACTTTCTGGCGGGTGCTAGACGTAATGGCCGGTCACGAAGGAATCTGAAAATAAATGTATCTTTCATATCTCCCACTACACCTATGCCATCAGTTACGAATGGTTCAATGGCCAGTATGTCTCCTTCTTCTAATTGGTGGTGGTTTTGTTCTTTTACGTTGGGTATGGACAATCCGGAGTGCAGTATCCACTGATCCATACTGTGGCCGGTGAGGTTAGCCACTGGTAGAAGTCCCTGGGATTTAACATATTCTTCCACAGCCTCCCCGATTTTACCCACCTCCGCACCAGCACGGACATTACTGATAGCAACTTCTAGGGCTTGGTTAGCGGTTTCAATTAGTTTTGTCTGTTTTTCCAGGGTGTAAACCTTATCTCCAGACTGGTAATGACCATCTCCTGAACCAATAATCACACTAGTGGCTGAATCGGCTATGAAACCATCAACATGGGCTCCCAAGTCTATTTTAACTAGATCTCCATCTTTTAAGATGGTTTCATCACCAGCAGGTGAGGTGTAATGGGCAGTGACTTCATTGATGGATATGTTGCAGGGAAAGGCGGGGAAACCTCCTCTTTTAATGATTTCTGATTCAATGAGGTTTACTAGACTTAAAACTTTCATTCCTTCATGAACTTCACTAACTGCGAGTTCTCTAACGTCTTTCACAATTTTGCCTGCTTTTTGGTACATCTCTATCATGACATCACTACATAAAATAATTTGTAAATCAAATTAAATATTATTAACCTGCTCTGTAACTTCTGCCTATATCTTTCTTGGCTTCAATTCTAAAGGAAGCACATTTTATCATATCCTTAAAAGGTGAAACTAAAAATAACAAAGCATTAATTATATAAAATCCAACATATTATATGTACTTTTCATATGAGAAGTCAACAAACGATTTAAAGTATTAATTGACTGGTATTAATTGTATAAAATTCAACAGGATAAAAATGGTAATTTAACCTTGTTTAAAGAAGCTTGCTTAATACTTTAAGTCGGCATTGATAAAATTCGTTTGTATTGAATTTAATTTGGTTTATTAATCATGGAATAGGGGGAATACAAATATGGCAGACACGGTAAGTATTTCACAAAATGTTTTTTTGTTGATTATTGCAGTAATTGCCCTGGTGGCAGTGATTGTAATTGTATTGCAATGGAGAAGGGTTAGAGAAGCCCAAAGTAACGTAACATTCCTTGAAAAACAGGCAGAACTTAAAAAAATCGAACTGGTGGAACGTGATCTGGAATCCAAGAGATTAATGGAAAATGTTATACCGCTACCCAAGGATCAGCAGGAACGGCTTTCCCAGATAAGAGGTGAAACATCCAAAATGATGCAAAAGGTGGGATTCCTGCACAGTGAAATTAATGAAAGAGTCACCCGTCTGGAAACACGTGCCGAGTATGAAAAGCTTCAGAAACTCCTGGATGATATTGAGAAAAAAGAAGCCGAGATGAATAAAAAAGGGAAAGTTAAAGGAGGTAAATAGGTTATGACTCCATTAGAAGTGTTTGCTATTCTTGTATTGGCTGGAGCAGTAGTTGTACTCCTATATTACTACCTACAGGATAACAGCAAGATCAATTTAAGCAGGGTAAAGAGTGATGCCACCAATTTAGGAGAAAAGGTCTATGGGGGGGCCAGTAATTTAGGTGAAAAAGTACAGGGCACTGGTGAAAAAGTTAATGGAGAGGGGTCTATGTCGGGGATGGGAGAAAAATTAAATGTTTCTGGTGTAAGTGAAAAAGTTACCGGGATGGGCGAAAAAATTAAGGGCAAAGTAAGTGTTCCCATCAGCACCGATAATCTATCCCACCGCATCGATCTTTTCCTGAATGAACAGAGTGACCAGCTGATAGAAGACTGGGATCTGGCCACTAAAAAGGATCTTTCTGCCCTTGAAAAACGTTTCAAAGTGGTTTCCACCGATATAGAATCTCTGGAAAAACGTTTCAACCAATATCGTGGTGCTACCAACAAGAAACTGGAAAACATTGAAGAGCGCCTGGAAAAACTGGAGAATCCTGAAGAAAAACCCAAAAAATAAAGGTTCGCCATGTTTCCAGAGATAGTATATTACATTTCTTATTCTTTAGCCCTATTTGGGGCTATTTTAGTTTTTTATGGGGGTATAAGGGCAGTAATCAAGGTTATTGCCCGAGAACTCCGCCGGAGTTCTGAAGGGTACAATGATATCCGACTGGATTTCACCACCAAGATCGTTTTGGGTTTGGAATTTTTCATTGCAGCTGACCTCATCAAGAGCATACTGCAACCAACCCTGAACGACGTCATTGTTCTGGCGGTGATCGTTGCCATACGAACGGTGGTAGGTTATTCTTTAAATTCAGAATTGAAGGAATTATCTGAGGTTAAATGACTATCTAGATGATTTGGCCAAGTTCCAATTAATATATAATAAAAAAATCCAATTAAATGGGATTACAGGGTGGGAATTTAAAAGATTTTTCCAGATGGAGGGAAACCTTTATATACTGTGAGACCCAACACTGGTATACAGCGGGGTGGGGTAGTCTGGTGATCCCGCGGGGCTCATAACCCCGAGAGCCCTAGTTCAAATCTAGGCCCCGCTACTCATTTTTTCATGGCCAGCCGAAGGGCAGCTACCGGTTTCTATAGATTTAATGTCTGTAGTTAAACTGAGGAAACTCCACCCATCGTACAGAACCGTGATGTCCTAAGACATCTGCTGAGAAGCAGGACTCTGGAGCAGAAACGACACGTCTTCTGGTGGATGAACATGAAGATCCGTCTGATTGACACCAGGAGGAACGGTGAAACGGCCAATCCACGGGATGCAAGGGTAAACACTGCCAGTGAATCCTGTATGAGGCAGAGGTAACTCGCATAGATGAATGCTGCCACCAACAGAAGGTGGGTTACTCTCGGCAGGCCATGATAATTCTTATTTTCATTAAATCAAATTAATCTTATTTTAATAAAATTAATAATATGGGATTGTTTCTTTTCAATGTGAAATTAAAAATAGTGATATTTGCCCTTATTAAGATTGATTTCAAATATCTGGTTAAAATAAAGAAAAAGAAGGATTATAAATTTTTAGTCCTTCTGGAAGTACATCAATATTCCGGTTAATAATAGCCAGATACCGATTAGTATTCCCAGGTAGAATGGGTCAGAAACCAGATATCCGAAGACCAGGTAAATAAGCCCGATTATTATGGCTACTACTCCGTTCCAGCGACTACCACCAGCTTTAGTGAACAGGGCAACTACACCGATGATAACCAGGAACAATCCTGCAATATAAATCAGTAATCCTGCCACGAAGCTGAATAATCCCGGATTTAAGACAAATCCAAGACCCAGCACCAGGGCGATAAGACCCAGCACTATCTCCAGAAGTCCCAAGCCGCTGCTCTCCACTCTGTCAGAAAAACCAGCTAATAATAGGCCAATACCTAAAAAGGCCACACCAATACCGGTTAAAACACTCAATGGAACTACTCCTGCCAGTGGGAAGGCCAAAACTATTATACCCAAAATAATCAGTACTATGGCCAGGGTGTTCTTTTGCATATTTTCCCTCCTATTTGTTAACAAACTCCCTTAGTGATAGATAATATGTTGTGCATAATTATTATATTTTTTGATCCATCCGTCTATAACCAATATTAATCTGATAAAGGAGGGAATGAACTACTAAATAGCAAAATAATTATTAAACACTACGGTTTAGAGTAAAAATACGGTTTAGAGTAAATAAATTAAGTTCTTAATTTTTAGTTTCTTTCCTTGAATTTTTTTAATAATTTTTAAAATAATCTCCAGTTATTTTATTCGGAGTATAAATTCTCAATGGTTAATTCCCCTGAAATAGTAGGGGTAAATCCGTAGCAATCTATATATGTTAATTGTGTTTTAAATAACAAACTAAAGTTTTCAACGTAGAAATACATAGTTACTGGGCAATATCCCTATAAATTATGTTATTTAGAAAATGAGAAATATTGGGAGAATTCAGTTAAAATCATTTCAAAGACTTATAATTTATAATCACTTTTTTGGGTAAAACTTTTTATTGAACTATAAATCACACAAATTGAAAATTTGGAGTTTAATTTGATGTTAACTAGTATTTTAACCGGTTTAGAAGGATTCATAGTCAGTTATGGGCCATGGGCAGTGTTTGGGGGTTCTATACTGGAACAGGTAGTGACTCCCATTCCCTCCAGTGTGGTAGTTCTGGGGGCCAGCTTCTTCCTAATGAAGGGAGTGGCTATGTCGGCAGGATCGCTGCAAACCATGTTCTTTAACATAAGCATTCCTGCAGCCTTGGGAGTAACCCTGGGTTCACTTTTATACTATGGAATAAGCTATAAAATCGGCATCCCCTTTGTTGAACGTGCCGGAAAATATCTGGGGGTTTCAGTAGAGGATCTGGAAGGTGTGGAGAAGCGTGTAAAGGAAAGCAGATATGAAAACCTGTTTCTTTTCACTGCCCGGTGTGTACCGGTGATCCCCAGTATAGCAATCAGTCTGTTCTGTGGTTTGATACGATACAACCCGCGTAATTACGTGTTAATAACGTTTTTCGGAGCGATGGTTCAGGCATCAATTTTGGGAATCATCGGATGGCAATTTGGAAACTTTTATCTTACCCTATCTGAGGGATTATCCTTTATAGATAATATAATCCTCGTAGTTCTGGTATTGGTGGTTGTTATCTTTGTATTGAAAAAAAGAAGTGAAAAAACGAGGGATTAACCTTAAATCATTGAAAGTTCATTGGCCAACAAATTCTTCGTAAGTTCTTAGGGATTTTGACAGGGCTGTGGTTTCGGTAATGGTCGTTCCCAGAACTATTGCCAGTAGTAGTTGTTCGGGGGATGCCCCGAATTCCCGGGCCACTTCCAGATGGGTGTTAAGACAGTGGGGTGATCCCAGGGCGGCCGCTGCCCCAATAGACACAAATTCCTTGGTTAATGGTGGTAAAACATCATCCACCATCATAACTTCCATTTTATCAAAGTAAGCCTTTAAAACAGGCGGATTTTCTGATAAAACCTGGAATATTTTGGGCACAAAACCAAAGTAACTGTTTATTTTATCCAGTATTTCTTCTACATCTATCTCGCAATTTTCATCAATGGTACTCACGTAATCACTTCTTTAGAACTTTTTTTCCAGCAAGCCTGATTAAATGAAAATTGGCTCCCCTAAAGTAAATAGTTATCCTCACCCCCTTTTATTTGGTGGAGGGGAACTATGAAAATAAGGTAGGTCTGGGGCGAGGTTAAAATTATTCTTATTGTTGAAGCCCTTAAATTAGATATTTCTGAATAATGGAAATGAAAATAAAAATTAATAATTCAGGGGATGATCCCTGGAGGAACTATTTTTTAAGGGTGTATTGCAGGTATTCAGTGACTTATGGCATCTTTTACCTTATCAAAAAATCCTTTGTCTTCATTATAGATTTCATCTCCACTGATGTCTGCAAACTCTTCTAAGAGTTCTTTTTGGCGTGGACTGAGTTTTCGGGGAGTGATTACTTTGACTTTCACGTAAAGGTTTCCCTTACCATTCCATCTTAGATGGGGCATCCCCTGACCTTTTATGCGGAAAGAGGTTCCAGTTTGGGTTCCGGCGGGTATTTTAAGCTCTACCTCTCCATCGATGGTGGGGACATCTACTTTATCTCCCAGGGTGGCCTGTACAAAGCTGATTGGTTTCTCGTAATGGAGGTTGGCTCCTTCCCTCTGGAAGTACTGGTGGGGTTTCACCCGGATAAGGACGTAGAGATCCCCCGGTGGTCCGCCACGTTTACCCACATCACCTTCACCTGGAACACGTAATCGGCTTCCATCTTCCACCCCGGCGGGTATTTTAACATTGATGGTGCTTTTTTGTCTTACAATACCCTTACCATGGCATTCATGGCAGGGGGTGTCTATTATTTTCCCTTCCCCACGACAGGCGCTGCAGGGGCGTATAGTGGCAAACTGGCCCAGAGGAGTGTTCTGCACCTGTCTTACCTGGCCACTTCCACCACAGACATCACAGGTCCGGCTTTCAGTACCGGGTTCTGCTTTTGATCCATTACAACGGGGGCAGGTTTTTTTGTGGGGGACTTCAATGTCCTCTTCCACTCCCTGGGAGGCCTCTTCCAGGGTGATCTTCATTTCGTATAGTACATCGTCACCCTGTTGAGGTCCGTTGCGGCGGCCTCCTCCAAATCCAAAGAGGTCGAATATGCTTTCAAAGCCACCTCCACCTCCACCACTACTTCCTCCGAAGCCGAATCCTCGGAAGATGTCTTCGAAGTTTATATTGTTGAAAATGTCTTCCTGGCTGAATCCATTCATTCCTGCGTGGCCGTACTGGTCGTAAGTGTTTCTTTTCTCTTCATCAGAAAGCACGGCGTAAGCTTCGCTGATTTCTTTGAATTTTTCACCTGCTTCAGGGTCTTCGCTCACATCAGGGTGATATTCCATGGCCAGTTTACGGTAGGCCTTTTTAATATCTTTCTTGGTGGCTCCCTTTTCCACTCCCAGGACTTCGTAGTAATCGCGCTTATCTGCCATGGTTAATCTTCCTCAAATACTTCAAATATGTTGATTGATAATGGAATTAGAATCAATTTCTATTTCTTATATGAAATTTTCCATTAGTATATTAAATCATTGTGTATTTCAATTTTAGTAAAATAAATATAATAAAAGTGTGGGGTAGGGGAGGAATAAATCCTCACCCTAATAATTTATTTCGGGGGGGTTTTACTTTTTAACCTCGTAGTCAGCATCGATGGTGTCGTCATCTTGAGGATCCTGACCAGCCTGGCCTGCATCCTGTCCTTGCTGTTGGGCCTGTTCTTGCTGGGCCTGTTGGTAGATGGCAGCTCCAACTTCCTGTACTGCTTTGGTTAATTCTTCAGTTTTGTTCTTGATGGCTTCCAGGTCATCTCCGCCCACCACTTCCCGGAGTTCCTTGACCAGTCCTTCGATCTTGGTTTTCTGCTCGGGCTGAACCTTGTCTGCCAGTTCATCCAGGGTCTTCTCTGCAGTGTAGATCATGGAGTCGGCATTGTTCCGGATTTCCACTTCTTCCTGACGTTTTTTATCCTCTTCAGCGTGCTGTTCAGCTTCGTGGATCTTCTGGTCGATTTCATCCTCGGATAACTTGTTGGGGGCGGTAATGGTAATTGCCTGTTCCTTACCGGTTCCCATATCCTTGGCAGATACATTCAGGATACCGTTGGCGTCTATGTCAAAGGTAACTTCGATCTGTGGCATTCCACGTGGTGCTGGTGGTATTCCGATCAGTTGGAATCTGCCCAGGGTGGTGTTTCCACTGGCCACTGATCTTTCACCCTGCAGGACGTGTATGTCCACTGAAGTCTGGTTGTCCGCAGCGGTACTGAATACCTGACTTTTCTTGGTGGGTATGGTGGTGTTTCTTTCGATTAACTTGGTGAATACTCCTCCCAGGGTTTCAATACCCAGGGATAAGGGGGTAACATCCAGAAGGACCAGGTCCTTGATTTCACCGGCGAGTACTCCTCCCTGAATGGCAGCTCCCACAGCCACACATTCCATGGGATCGATTCCCCGTTCTACAGGTTTTCCAATGTAGTCTTCCACAAATTTTTGGACAATGGGCATTCGGGTAGGTCCTCCCACCAGGATGATCTTATCTACATCGCCTTTGGACATCTTGGCATCTTTCAGTGCCTGTTCCATTGGTGCAGAGCAGCGTTTGATGATGGAGTCCACCAGTTCTTCCAGTTTGGCCCGGGTCAGGGTGTGGGTCAGGTGTTTTGGCCCATCTTGGGTGGCGGTTATAAATGGCAGGTTAATTTCAGTTTTCAGGGTGGTGGATAATTCGATTTTGGCTTTTTCAGCGGCTTCCCTTAATCTCTGCACGGCCTGGTCATCATTTAAAAGGTCCACACCGGTTTCTTTTTTGAATTCTGCAGCCAGGTAATTCATGATGGAGGCGTCCATGTCAGTCCCGCCCAGTTTGGTGTCCCCACTGGTGGATCTAACTTCAAACACTCCTCCTCCGAATTCCATGATGGTCACGTCCAGGGTACCTCCCCCGAAGTCGAAGACCATTATTTCCAGTTCATCTTCGTTTGCCTTATCAATACCGTAGGCCAGGCTAGCAGCGGTGGGTTCGTTAACCAGTCGCACTACATCCAGTCCAGCAATGGTTCCTGCATCTTTGGTGGCGGTTCTCTGGTTGTCGTCGAAGTAAGCCGGTACGGTAATAACTGCCTTTTTCACTTCTTCACCCAGGAATGCTTCCGCATCCTTCTTTATCTTTTGCAGGATAAATGCTGAGATTTCCTGTGGGGTGTACTGTTTTCCAGATATGTCTACTTTGTAGTTGGTACCCATCTGCCTTTTAATGGCGGTGATGGTTTTTTCCGGGTTGGTTACTGCCTGTCTCCGGGCAGGTTCTCCCACCAGTCGCTGACCATCATCAGTGAAGGCCACGTAGCTGGGGAATGATTTACCGTACTGGGTAGCTCCCTCTGCACTGGGTATGATGGTTGGCTTACCACCCACCAGCACTGCCGCAGCAGAGTTACTGGTTCCCAGGTCAATTCCTATAATTTTTTCGGTTTTAGCCATACAAATTCACCTCTAATTTTTATTATTTCTTGCAAACTTTAACTTTAGAATACTTTATAACCTTAGAATTTAATTTATAACCTTTACAAAGCTCTTCAATAACTTCTCCATTCTCAAAGTCATCATGAGCCTCAGCCATGAGTGCTTCGTGCTGGTAGGGGTCGAATTTCTCTCCCTGGGCCGGGATCTCTTCCAGACCTTCTCCTTCCAGGATCTTTTTCAGGTTCTGGTGGATCATCTGCACCCCTTCGTGGAGATCATTGGATTTGCCAGATTTAAGGGCCCTTTCCAAATCCTCGTAGGAGTCCAGTATCTTGACAATGAGTTTTTCATTGGCATAATGGATTTGTTCACTTAGTTCTTTATCGGTTCGTTTTTTGAAGTTATCAAAATCGGCCTGAAGCCTTAAAAGCTGTTCATGGTATTGTTCTATTTTTTCATCCTTGGTTTTTATTTCCTCTTCCTTCTCCTTGATTTCATCATTTTTTTTCTGGATCTCTGACTCTAACTCATTCAGATCATCCTTCATCTGGTCAACGTCTTTTTTATCAGTCATTTATTCACCTTTATTCGGGGATGGGAAGATTTGAGCAACTTAACATTATAGTTACCATTGGTTATATAAACCTTTCTCTGCACCCTGGTTATAGTTACCAAAAGTTATATAAAACTATAGTTACCAAAGGTTATATAAACCTTTCTAAAAAATTGTATTATAATAACCATGGGTTATAAAAAAATTCATAATACTTTTGGGGTAACATTCCTTTGAATGGCATCCCTGAGAGGTTTTAGCAATCAAGATATTAATTGCAATAGATGATCACTTGAACTAATTGAAACTGAGATTGATTTAGATAAATAGATAAATCAAATCAACAACATTAATAATTATACAGAGAAAAAGTGGATGAAAAATGGATTTAGAGCTATTACTGGATGTCATGGGCTGCAAAACCCGCCGGGACATACTGGACCTTCTAAGGGATGAGCCACGTTTTGTCAGCCAGATATCTCGGGAACTGGAAATTGGTCAGAAGGCCATAATTGAACACCTGCGGGCCATGGAAGAAGCAGGCCTTTTAAGCTCAAATTTTCAGAAAATAGAGCGTGGAAGACCTCGGAAATATTACGACATTTCCCATGATGTGGAGTTCCAGATATTCATTAGCCAGGGTACCATACGGGTGAAAGCCCCGGGGCATGAATTCCAGGAACTGCAGATGCTGGAAGAAAGGGCCAGAATGGGTGAAGATGTTTCACCTGAACTGGAAAACCTCATCAAAAACTATGACGAAGCCAAAAAACATGCAGAACTCCTGTTAAAACAGGTGGATGCCCGGAAACGGGCGTTGAAGGTACGTTCCCTTAACCTGCCAGTCATGTTTGAGGATGAATCATCGGATGAGAAACCTTAATTTTTAGTTTTTTTTACATATTTCTATATTAAAAAGGTTATTCTCATTTTTTTATCATTTTTTTTAAATTTAAATTCTCAAACTTTTTGTCCAAGTTTTAAACTAATTTTTAATAAATAATTCTTAATATATTCTTGTTCTAAAACAGTTTATTCCGTTTTAAATTTTTTCCCATATTTTAAAGCAGCCACTGCAGCCTGCCCCAGGGAAACCGAACCATCACCAGCACAACTATTTTTATGCTGAATAAAAGTGTAACCGGCATCTTCCACAACTTCTTTAATGGTCATACTGATCGCTTCGTTGTAGAAAACTCCTCCCGAACCCCCTATTGTATTTAAGCCATTTTTACGTGCGGCCCGGGTGGCCAGATCAGCCAGACCCCGGGAAACTGCCTTTTGTGCGGAACAGGCCAGATCGGCAACTGGTTCCCCCTCCAGTTTCCTTTCCAAAACAGATAAAAGTAGCTGGGAAGTGTCCAGAACATCTCTTCCATTGTAATGTGAAATTTTAAGGGGTATTTCGAAGGTATCATCACCCTGATAGGCAGTTGATTCCAGTTTCATGGCGCATTCTCCTTCATAGGTCCTTTCCCCACATATCTGGAGACAGGCTGATAGTGCGTCAAGAACCCGGCCGGTGCTGGTGCTTTCAGTGAGGTTGAAGTTTTTCTCCAGCTGGTTGGCCACCACGTCCACTTCCTTTGCTCCGTGGGGGAAGTAATCTGGGTAATGGGTTTTCATGAGATCCCGGAGTTCGTCTGGACTGTAATATGGTTGGAGCATGGCCATCATCATCCGGGCAGGATAGCGCGTGGTTAAATCTCCTCCTGGCATCTTTTGAGGAATTAAACTGGCCAGTCTCTCGTATTCTGCTCCGTGGTAATGGAGTATCTCCCCACCCCAGGCACCGCCATCTGCACCGTAGCCCACACCGTCGGCAGCAATGCAGATAAACTCATCCACTCCCCAATCCAGGGATAATGCTGCAGCATGGGCATGGTGGTGTTGTACCGGCAGCACAGGGCAGTTAAACCTTTCACCCAGATCATGGGCCAATTTGGTGGTAAAAAACTGGGGATGAAGATCACAGGCCACCGCATCAATATCATCCGTCTGAGTGATTCCCATCATGTACTCGATTGCCTTCTGGAGATAGAGGAAAGTCTCGTACTTGGTGGTATCCCCTATATGCTGGGAAACGTAACATCTGCCTTCTTTAAGCAGGGAAAAAGTCACATCAATCTCTGGACCCAGGGCCAGAACATTCAGATCAGTGCTTATACTGGAAAGATCGTAGGGTTCCGGAACGTAACCCCGGGAACGTCTGATAAATGCCATATCGCCACCACGGAAGCGTACCACACTGTCATCGCAACGATTAATGATTTCACGATTGTGGAGGAGGAAATAATCAGCCACTCCCTCCAGTTTACTGATTATCTCCGGGTTATGGGTGAGCATGGGTTCCCCGGGCATGTTGGCCGAGGTCATGATGTAGGCTGGTGTATCGGTGTAGGTGAAAAGAAGATGGTGCAGGGCAGAGTAGGGGAGCATAACCCCCAGGTTATGGAGATCCGGGGCAACAGTGGGGGATAAATAGTAATCCTGATTCTTTTTAAGGATAACAATGGGTCTGTTTCGGGATAAAAGGGCTTCTTCCTCATAGTCTGCCACCTCAGCAAAGCTTTGGATGGTGGCCACATCCGGGGACATGCAGGCAAAGGGCTGGTTCATCCGGCCCAGTCTCCTGCGCAAGTTTAGGACGGCTTCATCTTCCAGGGTACTGGCCACCAGGTGGGTGCCTCCAATACCTTTCATGGCCAGAATGTGCCCTTCATCCAGAAGTCGGGCCGCTTCCTTAAGGGGATTATCTGATTCAACTCTACCTTCCTGGTAGAGAAAAACTTCTGGCCCGCATACCGGGCAGCAGGTGGCTTCAGCATGGTAACGTCGGTCTTCCGGGTCCTGATATTCCTCTAGGCAATCTGGACACAGAGGAAATTCTTCCATGGATGTTCGCTGGCGATCGTAGGGAATGGAACTGATAACTGTAAAGCGAGGCCCACAATCAGTGCAGGCCGTGAAGGGATACTGGTGACGACGGTCACCGGCCTTCATAACTTCTTCCAGGCAGCGGTCACAGGTGGCCACATCGGGGGGGATCACCGATGATCCGGAAAAATTGGCGGAACTTTCCAGGATCTGGAAACCTTCCAACTCTGGCTGGTCATTTTCCATCCACTCCATATCCAGTGAATCAATTTTGGCAATGGGTGGTTTTTTTAGTTTAAGGTCGTGGGTGAAGGTTTCAATATCTTCTTCATTTCCCTGCACAACTATTTCAACCACGTTACCCAGGTTCCGCACGTACCCATTAATTCCCAGTGCTTTAGCTATTCGGTAAACATTGGGGCGGAATCCCACTCCCTGCACTATTCCCTGGACAAGTATTCGTGCTTTTTTCAATTTGATGCCTCTTCTGGTAAATTTTCAGGACCGATTTTAAGGATAATTGGATATGATAACCCTTAATTAATAGTAGAAAAATTCAAAGTAAAAGATCCGTTAGTTTATAGAATTGTTTTTAATGTTTCAGCTTTATATATAAATTTGATGAGGCAACGATAGTATGAAAAAAATACTCCAAAATCTAATCAACGGTGATATATCAGTGGAAGAAGCTGAAAAAATGCTTAAAACCATGCAAATTGTTGAATTGGAGGATTTTGCTAAATTAGATACTGGTCGTGATCTTCGCACTGGATTCCCGGAGGCGATTTTTGCAGAAGGTAAAGAGGAACCAGAGCTAATTAAGATCATTGAAGAATGTGCAAAAAGGGGCAGAGTACTCATAACCCGATTGGAAGAAACTAAATACAATACTATTAAAGAAAAAATCTCTAATCTCCAAAATGATGGTTATGAGTTTGAATACAACCGAAAAGCCCGGATTTTGCTCATTAAAGATGGGGAGATTGAAAAGCAGGGTAAGATCGGAATCATTACCGCCGGCACTTCTGACGTACCCGTGGCTGAAGAGGCCAGGGTAGTGGCCGAAGAAGCAGGTTGTGAAGTTCTAACATCCTATGATGTGGGTGTGGCTGGAATTCACCGTTTATTCCATCAAATCCGACGGATGATAGAAGAAGATGTAAAGGCCCTAATTGTGGTGGCCGGAATGGAAGGCGCTTTACCCTCAGTGGTTGCGGGATTAGTGGATGTCCCGGTAATTGGGGTACCCACATCGGTAGGTTATGGTGTTGGAGCTGGAGGATTTACAGCATTAAATGCTATGTTACAGTCATGTGCTCCGGGGATAGCTGTGGTAAACATAGACAACGGTTTTGGAGCAGCGGTATTTGCCTCCACTATTGTTAAGCAAATAGACAGGAAGGGGCAGTAACTGGGTCACCCAAATTTTTAGTCCCTTGAACTATGGTATTGTGGGGGCAATCTCTTGGGGTGTTAAATTAGGTGATGAGCACCAGGTTAAGGAACACCATCATAATAAATATTAAAGCGTACCATTTTTCATTTTTAAGGTTTAATCTCCCTGTATCCAGTAACCATTGCAATATGCTGGCTAAAATAACGGTTAAAATAACTGCAAAGCCAATTCCGAATAATACATCTGAAAGGAAATGCACACCTGCAAACAAACGGCTAAAAGCCAGGGTAATGGCAAAAATCAGTAAGATAATAGCCAAAGTCACGGTTTTCCCGTTTCTTTTAAAAGTGTCATCACTGGTCAAAAAACATATTATAAGGGGTAATGTACCAGCAAATGCTTGAAAAGAGTGTCCTGAGGGAAAAGAAAACCCGTTTACATAATATAAACTATTTATGTCAGGATAAAGTACCCACGGACGTGGAACGGCGAATAGATCTTTCATGACGGGGTCCACCAGGGGAGTGCCAATGGCACTGGTCATTATGGCCAGTAAAAATACTATTCTGTAAGGTTTTAGATTATTAAGTTTGAATGAGACTAAATATAGGATGGAAAGGGGTATTCCAATAACGTACAGCATGTATTTGGTGTAGTAATACCAGAACCCGGCAAATAAGGGATCAGTACGCAGTGTGTTAAAACTGGCCACTAACCAGTAATTGAAGTCTGGAATGAAATAGGCAATTAGGGTAGCTATCCATAAAATAGCCGTGCATAAAATTAAAAATAATTTTTTACTGGTTCCCAGATCAAATAGCTTTAATCCAGAGTTTGATGGGGAGGGGTTGTCTATTTTCATTTTGCCACGTTTAATTTGAGGGGAGCTGAATTAATTAATATTATCTAATTATTTCCCTAGTTTTCATTGTATTCACAGTATTTCTTTCCCCAATCACATAATGAATCCAAAATAGGTAGTACAGACTCTCCTTTGGCAGTTAAGGAGTATTCAACCCTGGGAGGAACTTCAGGGTACACTTTTCTGTTGATTATACGGTCTTTTTCCAATTCACGCAGGGTTTTGGTGAGCATGCGCTGACTTATTTCTGGTAATTTATTGTTAATTTCACCAAATCTCAATTTACCATCTTTTAGGGAACATAATACTAATGATTTCCATTTGCCACCGATTTCATTTACGGCAGCTTCTACGGAACAGATATAATCCCCTTTGTCTCCGTTAACAGCCATATTACCACTCCAATCCCCATGCTTGTCTTGAATTCATTTTTAATTTTACTTTGTATTTAATTTTTGGAAAAATACAAGATACCCTTAATATTCTATACTATCATAGGTGATACTAAGTATACAATATGTAAGTATATATTCTCTCTGTCAGTACGTACTTTAAATAGAATTAGTTACTTTATTATTGTTAAGTACTTATCGAGGTGAAAAACATGCTAGTACAATTCGATTTACAACACTTTTGCTGTGGTCCTAAAGGCTGTCAGATAGAAATAGAATACGGCGAAATGCTGGACGCAGAGTAAGAGGGATAAACAAGTTAAATAACTATTTTTTCTTTTTTTTTAATTTTTAAATTAAGGAGTTTATTTTCAAGATGTAATAATTGTAGGCAGATGTGTTTCTATGGATGTTTTCGAAGCAGTTACCCAGAGGAAAAGCATTAGAAAATATAAAGATAAGGAAATTGAGAAGGAAAAACTCATAAAAGTATTGGAATCGGCTAGAATAGCTCCATCAGCTTCTAATCGCCAGGAATGGAAATTTATCGTGGTGAAGGATGAGGATACCCGAAGTAGATTGGTAAGTGCAGCCCATTACCAGAAATTTGTGGGACAAGCACCAGTTACCATTGTGGCCTGTTCAACAGAATCTGAAAGGATCATGCCCTGTGGTCAGCACGCCTACACCGTTGACCTGTCTATTGCTGTGTCTTTCATGATGCTGGAAGCCACAGAACTTGGCCTGGGAACCTGCTGGTTAGGTGCCTTTGATGAGGAGGCGGTTAAGGAGATTCTGGGCATTCCCTCAGATATTAGAGTTCCGGCCATGTTCACCTTGGGATATGCCGATGAAAATCCGGTAGCCCGGCCCCGTAAAGCCCTGAAGGACATTGTATCCCATGAAAAATATGAATAGCTAGTTTGTCCGGATGGCACTAATCTTATTTAATCTATCTAATCTTATCTGATATTACTTATCTAATCTATTATCTATCAAATTTACCTATCTATTAATCCGAAATATTTTCATTTATCCTTTCTTACGTAATCCATGGGGACAGATATAAACACACATACCGCAGACTGACCATTCTTCCCCTGAGTTGAGGTACTGTTCACATTTGGCGGCGTCATATCGCACTTCACGCGGATCTTCCTCAGAAAAGGGCACACCCGTGAAGGCAGAAACCGGGCAAATGTCTACACAATCTGTGCATTCACCACAGTGCTCATCCCGGGGACTACCAGTTATCTCTAGGGGGGCATCAGTGAGTATGGTTATCCATCGTACCCGTGGCCCAAATTTAGGAGTAATCAGAAGGCAACTTTTACCAATCCAACCGTGCCCCGCCAAGTGGGCGGCTAATTTATGGGACAACAGGGCACATATCCGTTCATCGTCGTAACGTTCCGATGCCGGTAAGGGCAGGGCGCGGAAACCCTCACTTTGGACCAGGCTGCTTAAACTGGAGGCTAATAGATCCAGCCGCCGGTTGATTATGTCGTAACCATGGTGGTGATAGTTAACTGCCACTCCCTTTTCATGGCGATGGGGAAGCTGGTCTACAATACTGTCCATTATCCTTATTCCTATGGAGATAGCCCGTGGATAGGATGCCACCTCTTCCCCTCCCTGATCCTGGATGAAGTCCCTGACTGCTGCTAGATCAGCCACTCCATAAAAATCAGCCCCCTCATCAAGGACTCGTTCTCTGATTTTATTATCTAAAGGCAGGGTACTATTTGTTTCAATCAAATCCATATCCTCCTAATATTATCCGGATCTTGAGTTTTTCCTGGTATTCATATCCTTAATCTAATTTGAACCTTATTTCTTGCCATAAAGCACAACGAAGTTGTAATATTTGTAATAAACATCTACATCCCTATAACCAATTTCTTCAAGCCATTTCAGGTTATCTTGTAGGCGAGCCGGGTTATCCAGTTTCATCCGGTCCAGTATTATCTTTTTTTCAGATTCAGAAAGGGAACCCAGGTGTATCTTTTCCATCCAGTTCCGCTGATACTCCTCTTCACTGGCAGGATGGGGTCCCAGGACCTGGTCGGCGTTGATGAACACACCCCCGGGCCCAAGATGCTGGTAAATTTTCCCGTATAAAAACTTCTTATCGGAGTGTTCCAGGTGATGGATGGAGAGTGATGAAACTATTATATCAAATTCGTCTCCAAAATCATGTTTAAGGTAATCTCCAACGATGTAACTAAAATTAGAACCTTTCTTAAACCGGGATTCAGCCACTTCCAGCATCTCCTCTGACAGATCCAGGAGGGTGAAACAGCCCTCAGGGTACCTCTGGTGCAGATAACTGGTAAGAAGCCCGGTTCCAGCACCTAAATCCAGAATTTTGGGCTTAGGATGAGGGGAAGTGGCCAGATCAGAAGTCACTCCGTAGAGATCTTCCAGACAGGGGATCACATGCTTTCGCTGCCGGTCATAAGAAGAAGCTCCCTGGTTGAATTTTTCTTTTAATATCTTACCCAGATTTTTTTCCTCCAAAAAGGATCCTCCTTCATATCATTAGCTGTGTTTTAATAAAAATATCATTTTAGTATTAAATTAAATTACCGTTCTTCATCAGGGATTTGCTCCAGGGTTACCGATCGCCGGCAGAATCCGTAACGTTCATAGAAGGGCACAGTTTCCTGATTACCAAAAGACACCCGTACACTCTTTTTAGTCACACCTTTTCCCTTCATCCATTTCAGGGAACGTTTCATTAACTCATCTCCCCAACCCTGGCCCCGGCAATTCTCTGCAACGTAGATGGAATCAATTTCTCCTTCTTTATCCGGGTTGATGGTGGTGATGCAGTAGGCCACTGGTATTCCTGATTTTTTATTCTTTACCAGTCCGATGTGCATATCTCCTTCCCGGGACTTTTCCAACAGAACCTCAACTCGTTTTTGGAAGGTGAAATGGGCATAATGCTCCTTGAAATTTGATTCCTGTTTTAGATGGTGTTGATTCAGTTTTTCCCACAGTGGCTGGACTAAATTCAGATTACTGGCATCAGTTTCAACAATTATCATATTTTCCATGGGTAATCCTCTAAATAATATTATTGAATTTTAAATTCAATTGGCAGATATTAAAATTACTCCTGATTGGTTATTTTTTCCCAGCTAATCCCAAAGCATGGGGGCAGATACTACGGCAGGTATGACACTTTTTTAAAACATATCCTCTCTCGGTTGTGAAGGCGGAAAGGGTACGGCAATGTTTTTGTTTAACGGTAACGCCATCAAGTGCATTTTGAGGGCAGGAATCAAGGCATAAATTACATTTCTCTGCACAGATACTGTAGCTGGCTAAAGGATCATTTTCAAGTTCAATATTGACCAGAACCGCACCGATCTGGATCATGTTTCCATAATTCTGGTTGGTAAGTAGAGTGTTTCTCCCCATAACACCCAGTCCTGCCAAATATCCAGAATGCCTTAAAGATAAAACACCCCTCGCATGTTTATTTTCAGATTCCCAGTACTCGGAAGGGTCATCAGAAGGTATGGGCACGGCAATTATTCCTAATTCTTCTAATTCCCGGCAGAGTTCAGATCCTAACCGGTCCACTTCTTCGGTAATAACTTTACTTATATGAGTATAAGGGATACAGTTTTCCGCATTTAAAGAACCTGCCGGGACACGTTTGGCAAAAACTACCACTGATTCACATTCAGAATAGATATCACGGGGATTGAATCCTGAGGGGGCGTCATTAAATCTCTCCATACTGGCAACTCCACAGAGATCCGCCCCCAGTTCACCAGCCATATTCTTAATGGTTTCTGAATTCATGGAATAACTATTCATTTTTTCATACTTTTAATGCACTGGTTTAGGTTGATAATGGGCCAAAGGTCTAATTCATGATTTATTAAAAATTTCTGCAGCTGGGCAGCCCAACTCTCTCTGCCGGCAATGTTTGCAGGTTAAGGATCTGATCAGGGCGTTGCCAGCAAATGACAGGATAAAAATGATTACCATGAGTATCAGGATCAACCAGTTGAATTCATGGACAAGAATTAATATTCCCCCGGTTATGGGGATTAAAGACACCAGGAAATCGGGAAGCACAGTGTACCAGGAAACATCTTTCTGGCTAAACAGTTCTGGATCACCCTTTTTAAACAGATAAGATGATAAACGACCTTTACCAAATGCACAGGTTTTCCCGTAGTAATAACAGTTTACACAACCTTTCTTTAACAGTCTGATTTCCATAAACAGGCAGAATAGTAAATATAATGCCGTAAAAATGATTCCCAAACCGTAAAGTATGAAAGCACCAATGATGTAGATGGAGATGGTTAGGGCATTAGATAGAACAACCATCCACCCAGGATAGCTTTCATAACATTGATTATCCATTTTCAACCCCCCGATCAATGTCGATTTTATAATTTAATTTTTATAATTTAATTATAAATTTAATTCATACTCCTATTTTCAGATTCTCTCTTCTTCTAAAGGTTTAAGGTGTTATTAAGGTTTATTCTAATCTTGCCATCCAATCTGCGGTGTTTAACACTTCACCAAAACGCAGGGCCTGGGTAACTAGAATGGCACGGTGCAATTCTTCTCCAGTCACCTTACCGGCATAATTGGACACATTAAGGGTGCCGGTGCCATCCGAGAGAAATTCCACCTTAAAACCCCGGTGGAAAGCCTGCCGGGCAGTGGTGTCACAGCACATCTGACTCATATAACCAGAAATGGTCACAGTGTCAATATCCCTTTCCCGGAGCCAGCGCTCCAGATCAGTGCCGGTAAAACTTCCAGGGAGGGTTTTCTCCACCATATGGTCGTAGGGACGCTTTGAAACTTCTTTAATAAGTTCCCAACCAGGGGTTCCCTTAACAAATGCTTCGGCATTTTCTGCAGTAGCAGTGTGTTGCACGATGATAATGGGGATTTCCTGGTCCTGGGCAGTGTCCATGGCCTTTAAAATATTTTCCAAACTCTCAGGAGGATAGGTCACCGTTAACTTCCCGGAAAAGTATTCCTCCTGCACATCTATCACCAGCAGTGCTCTTTTCATCTAGTTTTCTCCAGTAAAATGTTATTCATAGTTAAATACAACTTCAATAGTCTAAATCAAATCGTAAACCTATATTAATGGCCAGGGTTCAGATCCGGCAAATATTTGACCTGTTTTAAGGTGTATGCCCTGATTTTACCTGGCTCTGGAAGGTCATAGAGAATTTCACCATCCAGCAGTGGTTTCAGGAGTTGTTCATAAATTCCTCCGCACTGGCATTTTTTAACTTCCTTTTCCAGGGGTAAAAGGAGATCTTCGTGGCATTGGGA
The DNA here is from genome assembly GCF_029848115.1 of Methanobacterium formicicum. Classification (NCBI taxonomy): domain Archaea; kingdom Methanobacteriati; phylum Methanobacteriota; class Methanobacteria; order Methanobacteriales; family Methanobacteriaceae; genus Methanobacterium; species Methanobacterium formicicum. The sequence goes on from NZ_JARVXG010000056.1 coordinate 71,293, forward strand.
GCATCTTAACACAGTTTTGGCCCCGGAACACTTACCTCTCTTGGCCAGTGGCTTTCCATCTATTTCAACCAGGTCCATGGAGAAATCCACCACTGGAGCGTTGCTGATGGAAGTTCCGATACCATAGGCATCCACCAGTGGATTCAGATGGGGAACTTCCTCTTCTTTGATCCCGCCACTAACAAAGAATTTAACCTGTTCAAATCCTCTTAAGTCAAGTTCCCATCTACTTTCCCGGAGAATGTGAAGAAAATCCCCGCGACGGGAGGAAGGTGTGTCAAAACGGACTGCGTATAGTTTTTCACCCAGAACCTCAGCCACATTCAGGCACTCGAACTTCTCATCGTTGAAGGTGTCAATGAGTGCCACCCGGTTAACATCAGGATCTATAACCTCATCAAAAGCCTGCACCGAGTCTACAGTAGAGCCAGTGCAGAGTACCAGGGTGTGGGGAATGGTACCCAGTGGATCTTCCCCTATAATCTCCCCACCCTTAACCACGGAAACACCGTCGCACCCACCTATAAAGGCACTTCTTTCAATGGTGGGGGCTATAGCCGGGTGCATCCTCCGGGCACCAAAGCTCATCACTAGACGCTCCCCGGCTAACTTCTTGTAACGGGCGGCTTTGGTGGCAATACCCGTGGCCTGGCACATCAGGCCCAGGATAGCTGTTTCGTAGATACAAAAATCCTGATAATAACCCTCGATCTCCAGAACGGGTTGATTAGGATAAAAAACAGTACCCTCCCTCATACCCCTGACTTTAACTGGTAGATCCTTTAAAAGGTGAATTATCTCATCTAAACCAGCCAGCACAGCCCAGGACCATTCAGCAGGCAAGGATTTAGCCACGAACTCCGCCCGAACCCAGGGGTTAATATTTTTCTTTTCCAGTATATGTAGGGTTCGCTGAAAGTACACATCAGTGATTTTGCCCTCTTTAATTTCCTTATCTTCAGCTATATGGAACATGAGTCCACCAACTTCCGTAGTAATTATTAGTTTCCATGAGTTTTGCAGGATTATGAGGATAGTAGAGGGTAAACCCTCAAACTAAATTTTACTGATCTTCCTCCTGATAAACTGCGTAAAAACCATCAGTATCGGCATAAACCGGTTTGAAACCGAAATTTTCAGCCTTTGCCATGGTTTTTTTGATGTAATCCCGCCCCCAGGCGGTGATAGCATCGGCACATTCCAGACGGTACCATCTAAACCGGGAGTAACCGTAAACTCCGTACATGGAGTTGGCCAGCCTCTTCAATGCTTCCTGCTGCACATTAAGGATTTTTTTCTCCTCCTCATCTTCTGATTCCTTCATGAGGGTTTTAAGACGTACCCTCTCGGTGAGGATGTTACCGATGATGGAAGGAACAAATCCTGGGGGTTCCTTGAGGAACATGTATCCTCTTTCTGGGGAAATATGGCACTCCTCCGGTTTGCATTCCTCCACTAGGGTATCGGGGGAAACGTTTTTGGAGATGATGATACTGGGGTACAGGCTCCGGAAGTCAAAGTAAACGATGTTTTCGTGTAATCCCTTAACCGGATCCTTCACGTAGCCTCCACTGGCCCGTTTACTCCTCCGGTTGGAGTACTGGGATGCGGATGGTTTGTTGGGCACCACTTCTTTCTGCTGGTTTGCTTTGCGAATCAGGTACCATTCTACCTGCTGGCCAGTGGCCATGCGGGCCATGTCAAAGAAGGGCTGCCCCACAATACGGGTAAGTTCCAGGGTCAGAGGTATCATCTTTTCCCCAATTTCAGTAACAGCCACCGCGTCATCCAGGGAATAATGGCATAATTTTTCCAGTTTGGGGCCGCAGTCATCCCAGTACTGGTGGATCTCATCCCCGGGGATGTCGTATTTCTCTTCACCGAAAAGCTCCAGGTAAACCCTTTCCAGGGTGTAACGGTCCAGCTGGAGGTAACGACGCATTATAAGATAGAGATCAACATGAACCCTGCCTTTTACCAGGGCCGCGTTGGTAAAACCTCTCTTCATAAATTTAATCCCCGAACCATCGGTACCCAGGGTTAGGGGAACCTCCAAGATGTTGGCCCGGTCCCGGATGTAGGGGAAGTCAAAGTTGTCGGAGTTGTAACCAATGAGAATATCGGGGTCTTCCTCTTCCACAATGGCCGTGAATCTCCTTAACATCTCGGCCTCATCTTGCAGTGTCTCCACAAAGTCCAAAGGAGACTCGGCAGTGGCCAACACTTTCCTCAGACCCTGGTTACTGGACAGGCTGATCATTATAATGGGATCCTTTTCGGAGTTGGGCATACCATCGGGATTGTAGACTTCAATATCCAGACTTAAAATCTTAAGATCCGGAAAATCAGAATTTATGGGTCGGATTTCTCCTTTTAAATCCATGACCTGAGTGCCAATATCCTGGGGGATAGTGCAGGTTTGGGGAGAGGCCTCTTCAACCTCTACTTCCACCTCAGCCATGGGAAATAGCCCTTTGTCTATGAGATATCTGCGGTAAAATGGTATATCATGTTCCCTGATATCTTTAACCTGGCTTAAATCCAGTATTTTATCTCTTAACTTGGGAACATCCTGGGGATGGTTGAAGGTAACCTTCAAGAATTCTTTTTTACGACCCAGATCCTTCATTTTAACCTTTTCCACCAGTGCCACATCTAGATCCTTTAACTGTTCACGGCACTGATCCAGGTTAAGGGGGTCCACGTAAATGTAGGGTTTGAATCCATTGTCCTGTACTATGATGGATTTGCCCTCTGCACGGGTCTTTTCCCTTCCAAATAATCTTATCACTGCTTTGTCGTCCCGGGTGACATAATCAATGTCCAGGAGCACCATTCTTTTGGTTTCCATACACCTTCTAATTTATATGTATCAGGGTATATAATTTGTTAAATCTAAAACTCTCCCATTCTCCAGAATTTACCCTTAAACGTGGAGGGAGAGTATAATAACCGGGGATCCGGGATGTGGATGATTGGTTCACACATCATACTAAACTTCAAGTTGAGCCATACATTGCCAGTGTAAACATGTTTACCTAAATCAGGGATATAGTGATCATGATCATAATTTAATCATAATACTATTTGATCAATTCAGCCGTATATTTCAAGTGTAAATATTGTTAGTAACGAACAACAACTTAATTGGGGCGATCCCCTGCTTTATTTGTGTAAAAAGATTCACATTTCTGCTTTACTAAAACTAACATTATAAAGGAGTTCAATGATAAATGCATCTTCAAAAAATGGATTTAAACCATCACAACCCCTATAAGATAGGGGAACTTATTTACGAAGCCGATGCTGAAACCTTTGACTTTTTCTTTGGTAACAAGAAAAATGCTTCACTGAAACTGGGAAAACTGGTCAAAACCGGGGAAAATAACCTGGGAAATGAACATACCTACGTGGTAACCAATGATGACCAGGAGATCATGGGGGTCATGGTTTGTTCTGCCGGGAAAAGAATGGGAACCCTCTCCGAATTTAAATTCTTTGCGGGTAATTTTAACCTAATCGACGCCTTAAAATTGGCCATGATTGAGATAATAGACCACATCTTTTTATCTGATCTGGAGGAAGAGGATTTCTACTATGCCATAGTAGCCGTGGATGAAAGTGCACGGGGCCAGGGAATAGGTTCCTTCATCTTGAAGGAGGGACTAAGAATTGCCCGGGAAAAAAGATGCCGAAGGGTAGTTTTGGATGTGGATATTGAAAATGAGGGTGCTCTCCGGCTTTATGAACGTTCAGGGTTTAAAATATTCAAGGAAAGAACCATATCTCTCTTTGGTTGGAAGAAAGGGGCATTTAATATGGAATATGTTCTTTAATCTCGAGGGGATTAGATTATGGGGAATTTTATGGATTTACACGTTGTAGAAACTGGTCAGGAAAACCCTGAAACCATAATCTTCCTCCACGCAGAAGGACTGGCCGGCTGGATATGGAATGAACAGGTGAAAGCATTCCCTGATTATCACTGTCTGGTTCCGGATCTTCCTGAACACGGGCAGAGTTCCGGGGTAAAACCCTTCACCATTGCTGGGGCCGCGGAGATGGTGGTGGATCTCATCCAAAACAGGGCCCATAATGGAAAAGCCCATCTGGTGGGGCTGTCTTTGGGTGCGCAGGTTGCAGTCCAGATTCTGGCCACCCACCCCGAGGTAGTGGACCATGCACTCCTTACTGGGACCCTGCTCCGCACCAGTTCCCACAACGAAACACTTCTGAACCTAGTAGATTACACGTTTAAATCTTATGAACCAGTAAAAGACACCAGATTCTTTATAAAGGCCTACATGCGGACTTATAATATTTCCAAAGACTATTTTGACCAGTTCCAGGATTCCACCAGGCAAATCAGTGGTGATGCCCTGTACAGAATTCTCCATGAGAACCTATTTTTCATGCTACCTCCGGGACTGGAGAAGGCTGATGTCCCAGTGCTGGTTATGATGGGAGAAAAAGATTACCAGGTAATCAAGGAGTCTGCCGGTGATCTGGATAGAACTTTACCTACTTCACAGACTTATATTGTGCCCAAAAAGGGCCATATGTGGAATATGGAATCCCCTAAACTCTTTAACCAGACCTTGAGGAATTTTTTAACTGGAAATCCTATTTATCTGAAATTAAACCGTTAAATTATCATCTAAAGATGTAATGTTTCATTAGGGATTGTTTAGGGCCGGTCTGTTTTTCCAATTTCTTTTAATGCCGGGTTGATTATAGTAATCACTATCTTCAAACCGCAAACTATTTATATGGGGTCCATCATAATATCGATTAGTCGATATCGGTAACTTGATATTTATGCTGGAAAATGGCCACTAAATCCATTTAAATCATAAATTGGTTATTTCATAATATCAAATTAACGATTTAATATCGATATTGCGATAAGCAAAATATGATGATCTAAAGGAGGTAATGATTCAATATGTGGGATGCTTTTCGAAATCTGCACAGTGAATTCCATGAAAAAATGGAACAGATGCAACGTTTAGGAGGCTTAAGAGTATTAATACTCCATGTTCTGGACGAAAATGGTCCGGGAAATGGGGTGGAGATCATGGATGCCATCCAGGCACACCAGGAATCATGTACCATGCACTATCCGGGACATGGCCCCAGTCGCAAGCATTACCGACCATCACCGGGCTCAGTATATCCTATGCTTAAGAAGATGGTCAACGAGGAACTCTTAATAAAACGCGAAGATGGCAAATACGAATTAACTGGAAAGGGGAAAAAAATTCTGGAAAAACTCTACGGACGTTTCAAACCCCATGAAAAGATGGATCGTGGTGAATACTCCATAACCAGGGCCTTGACAGAAATTGAGGGATATGTTTCTTACCTGGAAGATATCAAAGAAGAAAAACTGGCCCCTCATGGGGAGTTAATTGGGGAATTAAGCCAGAGATTGGAAGCCATTAAAAATTCCATTCAGAAGGAATAGGGGAATTTATTACTTTAACTTAAAATAACCGGAAAATTATCAACTCAAAATCAAAAACACTGTATTTTACAGTGTTTAATATATTATTTAATGTAAATTCACCGGCTAATTAGCGTTAGCTATGTAAATTTACGATTAAAACAGAAAAAACGAATTAATTGCAACTCAAAAAATTATAATTCAATTACTCAAAAAGTTAGGAAGGAGGCGAATATGACTGAACACGCCATTGAACTCAACCACCTCACCAAAAAATTTGGTGATTTCACCGCAGTGGATGACCTGTCACTGAATGTAGAAGAAGGTGAAATATTCGGGTTTTTAGGCCCCAATGGTGCAGGTAAAAGCACCACCATAAGAATGCTGTGCACCTTGGCCCAGCCCACATCGGGATCGGCCACAGTTGCCGGCTACGATCTGATCAAAGAATCAGACCAGGTTCGTCAGAAAATAGGGCTGGTGGCAGAGAAGATGATCATGTACGACCGCCTCACCGCTAGTGAAAATCTTAGATTCTTCGGAAAACTTTACGCCATGCCTAAACAGAAACTGGAAGAAAGGATCGATGAATTACTGGAACTGGTGGACATGCAGGAATGGAAAAACACCCAGATCAGTAAGTTCTCCACGGGTATGAAGCAGAGAATCAACGTTATAAGGGCCCTTCTACCGGAACCAGAGATACTGTTCATGGATGAACCCACCCTGGGATTGGACCCCCAGACCACCTTTTCCATAAGGGACATTACCAGGGAAATCAACCAGAGCGGGATGACGGTCATTCTAACCACTCATGCCATGACCGAGGCGGAGGCACTCAGTGACCGGGTGGCCATCATTGACCACGGTAAAATCGCTGCACTGGACACCCCGCAGAACCTTAAAAACATGATATCCCATGGGGACACCACGGTTTTTGGTGTTAAAATCGACAACCTGACCACGGAACTCATTGGAAGGATCCGTTCCCTGGAAATGGTCACGGCGGTGTCCCAGCAGGATGATTACAATTTGAAGGTCAGTGCCCAGGGAGAAGATGCTCTGAACCAGATCATCGACACCATCCGTGGTGCTGGAGGAAACATTGCCTCGGTGACCAACAGCAATGAATCCACACTGGAAGATGTGTTCCTGGCGGTGACTGGTAAAGAGATGCGTGACCAGGCCAATGAAAAAGCAGCCCCGGTCCAACACGGACATGGAAGGGCACCCAAAGCGAGGGTGAGGTGAAATCATGGATGCAGTTAAAATAGTGAAGGACAGTTACCATGTGATGGCCAAGGACCTCTTGGAATTCAGGCGGAACAAGATGCAACTGGCAGCCCTGGTCATGATGCCCCTGATATTCCTGGTAATGTTCGGTTTCATTTTCCCCAGCGGCAACACCCAGCAGCACATGCCCATGGGAATAGTCAACCTGGACCAGGGACAGGCCAGCCAGGAATTCATAGCACAGCTCGATTTAATGAATCAGAATACTAGTTTCATGGATTTTACCAACTATTCCAGTGTGGATGAGGCTAAAACCCAGATTAACCAGGGAAAAATATACGGAGCCTTTATCATACCGCCGGGGTTCTCGGAGAACTTAACCACGGGTAAATCTGGAGATTTCACGGTATACATTGACAACAGTAACCCCCAGAGTGCTACCCAGATACAACAGGTTCTATCCAGCACCGTAAATGGTCTCAACGATATGAAAGCCCAGGCCACTGTTTTAGAACTTTCCAAGGAAACAAATCAGCAGATAAACCCTCAGGCAATCATATTCCCCTACGTACCCCAGGTTTCAACCACCATCCCCGGGGAGACCAACTACTTCAACTTCTTGGCACCAGGTCTCATGATCATGATCGTGATGATGGGGGTCATGACCGGTATTCCCGAGGCCATCTCCAAAGAAAAAGAGTTGGGAACCTTTGATGGGATGTTATCGGCACCAATAAGCCAAATTTCGGTTATAATCGGTAAAACCGCTGCTCTGTGTATCCGGGGATTCCTGCAGTGTGTCATAATACTGGGCCTGGCCATGCTCCTCTTTGGAGTTACAGTACAGGGAAGCCTTTTATTGGCGTTCTTCATGCTCCTACTGGGAATATTTAGCTTCATAGGATTAGGGATCCTGGCAATTTCCATGTCGGGAGACCAGGCATCGGGAACCATGATCGTGAACCTGTTGATGTTTCCCATGATCTTCCTGGGAGGTGTGTTCTACCCCATCCAGCAGATGCCCGGGTTCATGCAAACCATATCCCAGTTCATCCCCCTGACCTACGCCGCGGATGCCATGCGTAAAATAATCCTCCTCAATGCTGGAATTGGGGATGTGCTCTATCAGATGGTTATCCTGATTGGATTTGGAGTGGTGACCATGGCCATTGCCGTGCCACTCTTCCGGAAGTCAATGACCCGCTGAATAAACCGTAGTAGAGTAAGTGGATGAGCTAATGAGAAAAATTAAGTTTAACAGTTCAGTGGCAGTTTAGCGGATAATTCTGCTGGCTGCCATTATTAAATCCAGTAATGCGGTTAATCAGATAACAATAGAATCGAGGTGAATAGAATCATGAAATGTGAAAACGTAATTAGAAATGTCATAGAAACTGAGTGTGAGGATTACTATCTGGGCATGGTAGACCTCTCCCGGGTTGAAAACATCCTGGTTGAGAAATACGGCTCCTTAATTGCGGAATATCCACGAGCCATCTCAATTGGAGTGACTTTACCCTACCTGACTCCGGAAGAACTATCCAAAAATAAAAAACAGCCTTATGATGTGACAAATTGCCAGTTAAAATCCATAACATCACATTTAAGCAAGTTGATTGAGGAGAGAGGATACCAGGCACTGTCCATACCCAAGGCCCGGGAAATAAATGAGGGATCCCATGTTTCCTTCCACGAGGCAGTGGCCTATCTGGCGGATATGGGTAAAATAGAGAAAAACTTGCTGGTAACTCCCGAGGTAGGATCAAGGGTTAACTGGGGAACTGTACTCACCAATGCTCCTTTTTAATCTTTCAAATCACGGAGACTCATTAAGTTGGTATCGGGGAGTTAACCGGGAGTGATCAAGATGTTAACTAAGTTTCGGTTGAAAATGTTAAACAGAGAAGCTTCTTCACCAAAAAATAAGCCTGTTGAAATTATAGAACACCTTAATATTTACAATGGAAATGTAGTGGGGGATATTGGGTCGGGTGGAGGATTTTTTACCCGTGAATTTTCACGGGAAGTGGGAAGCAAGGGCCAGGTCTATGCCATTGACACCCATCAAAAATCTCTCGATTACATAGAGGATGATATCCAAAAGGAAGGCATTGAGAATGTACAAACTATTCTAGCTAATCCTGACCGGATAAAATTACCTGAAAAAAGAGTGGACCTCTTCTTCTTGCGAAACGTGTTCCACCACATCTCTAACCATATTGAATATTTCCAGAACCTCAAGGGTTCCCTGAAAGATAACGGAAAAATAGCGTTCATTGATTACAATAGGAAGAAACTCAGTTTTACCGGTATTTTTGGACATTACACTTCAGAAATTGTTCTTTTAGATATCATGAAACAGGCGGGATTTTCCCTTCTGGAAAAATATGATTTTTTACCGGACCAGTTGTTTATGATCTTTGAAAAGGGACCGTGAACTACCTGGTGAGATTCAATACTCGAATAATAGTAAGATTTGGAGTGAATAGGTGAATGGAATGTCTATAAAATCTTCAGTTAAAGAACATTTTACCAGCAATCCCTTAAAGGACCATTTGGAAGGTAGTTCCCTAAAAAGTCACTGGGATTACTTTTTCCAGAATGAATCAGGAAATGAAATTTCCCAAGAGTTCAATGAACTGAGTTTCAGGAAATTTACCCGGCAAGACCTGGATGAATGTGCCCTACTTTTTAAAAAGGTGTTTTCTGATGATCCCTGGTACGATGAATGGGTGTCGTGGGAACAATCACGAAAATATTTGAAGGAACTGGTTGAAAACCCTGTTTTTGAAGGATTTGTAATGGGTGGTGATTCTAAAATTGTGGCAGTCTGTCTGGGGCATCAAAGATCCTGGTGGAGGGGGAAGGAGTTCTTTGTGGATGAATTGTTTGTTGAAAATGAGCGGCAGGGGAATGGTATTGGTGGTGCAACAGTAAATCTCCTGTTTAAGGTCCTGCGTGAAGAAGGATACACTCGTGTTATACTTTTAACCAACAAAGGAATACCTGCAGAGACTTTTTATCTTAAAAATGGATTTTACAATAATGAAAATAGGACGGTTATGGTTAAAGAACTGTAAATTGTTAAAATACTAAATATTTATGATTTTTTAACATATTGATGTATTGTATAACACTTTTTTTCTAATTACTAACTTCAGGGGATTATTTAATATTATGAAAACACCCCAGATTCTTGTTGCCTATACAATTGTTGCATAAGCAACATATTTATATAGTATCATATCTAACTCTATAACTACATCAAATTGTATCAATTTTTTCTAAAATCACTTTTTCTGGTGTTAACTGTGAATAAAATTAAAAAAATATGCGAAAATGATCTTAACGACGTTCCATTGGGTATTTTCGTCTCCATAATCCATAGAACTCGCATGATGTATTTGAACAACGAACTGAAGAGTTTGAATGTTACTGCCAGCCAGTTTCTTTATTTAATTGGACTTTACAAGAAGGAAGGTCAGACACAGGAAGATCTGGCCACCCACTTCTTTATAGATAAAGGGACTGTGGCTCGGGGAGTGAAAAAACTGGAAGACAAGGGATTTATTTGCCGCAGAATTGATCCAGAAAACCGCAGAAGATACCTTCTTTACCTCACACCCGAGGGCAAAGCATTGATGCCCAATATACTCGGCATAATCCAAGATTGGGAAGATTCAATGAGTGAAGGATTGACTGACACTGAAAAGAATAAAATAAGTGAATTATTAAAAAAATTAACCATTAAAGCTTTGACCAAGCTGCATGGCACGGAGGAAAACCTGGATGAATAATAACGTTTCTAAAGGGGGCAATTCGCCTCTCAGCTCGTCAGAAGATAAAGGAAAACAAGGACTGGATTATAAATGGATAGCACTATCCAACGTTATAATCGCCTCCATGATGGGAACCATCAACGGTAGTATAACCCTGATATCCCTTCCCGCTATCTTCAACGGCATTCACATTGACCCTTTAACCTCTTTCCAGTATCTCTTATGGATACTGATGGGATACGGACTGGTAACCGCCACCTTGCTTTTGAGTTTCGGGCGGCTGTCGGATATGTACGGCAGGGTGAAGCTTTTTAAACTGGGATTTTTGATATTTACCGTAGGCTCAATACTGCTTTACCTTACCCCGTCCACTGGTGACGCTGGGGCCATAGAAATCATCCTCTTCAGGATAGTTCAGGCTGTGGGCAGTGCCCTGACCATGGCCAACAGTTCGGCCATACTAACCGATGCTTTCCCGGTGAGTGAGAGAGGAAAGGCCCTGGGTATAAACATGGTGGCCCTTATGTCTGGCCAATTTGTGGGGCTCCTCCTGGGAGGAATACTGGCGGTCTTCGACTGGAGATATGTATTCCTGGTAAGTGTGCCCTTTGGAATCTTAGGAACAGTCTGGTCCACCTTCAAACTTAAAGAAGTATCACTCCGTGCCCCCAAAACCAAACTGGACATCTGGGGAAACCTCACTTTCGTCTCCGGTATAACCATACTCCTCCTGGGAGTAACCTACGGATTAATGCCCTACGGCAGTGATGCCATGGGTTGGAACAACCCCTGGGTCATGGCCTCCATGATAGGAGGATTCATTCTCCTGGCACTCTTCCCGGTGGTGGAAAGTAAAGTGGAAAACCCCATGTTCCGACTGGACCTTTTCAAGATAAAAATGTTCAGTTACGCCAATGTTGCTGGTTTCCTCAGTTCACTGAGCAGAGGAGGTATGATGTTTATGCTCATACTTCTTCTCCAGGGGATATGGTTACCTCTACATGGATACAGCTATGAATCCACCCCATTCTGGGCTGGAGTTTACATGTTACCCCTCACCCTGGGAGTGATAATAATGGGACCCATCTCGGGAATACTCTCCGATAAATACGGTCCCCGCTGGATCGCCACCATAGGGATGGTAATGAACACCATCGGATTCTTGGCCTTAGCCTCACTTCCTTATAACTTCAATTACTGGGAATTAGGTTTAACCCTATTCTTCATGGGGCTGGGAAGTGGAATGTTCGGTTCACCAAACAGCGCATCCATAATGAACTCCGTACCTCCCCAGGAAAGGGGTGTAGCTTCCGGCATGCTGACCACCATAATGAACACGGCCTTCACTGCCAGTATGGCTATTTTCTTCACCATAGTCATTGTGGGAATAACCCAGCGCTTCCCGGATGCAATTGCCTCCTCCCTGGCAAGTATTGGAGCAGTACAACTGGCCCCCGTCCTCAGTAACATACCACCAACTGGAGCGCTGTTCTCGGCATTCCTGGGTTATAACCCGGTTGAAACCATCTTAAGCAGTGTGCCCTCAGCAGTGGTTAGCCACATACCTCCCGCAACCTTAACCACCCTAACTGGAACTACCTGGTTCCCATCCACGTTGGCTGAAGCCTTTATGCCCTCATTGAGAGTCTCGTTCTACATTGGGGCTTTCTTTTGTGGTCTGTCGGCTATATTATCTGCTCTACGTGGTGAAAGGTACATCCATGAGCTGGAAGTAATCAAAATCAACCCAGATGAGGATAAAACCAAGGAATAACCTACAGAATGGAGATAATTCTCCATTTTAAACTTTTTTTTATTTTTTAATTTTAACTTTTTTACCAACTAAACGTTAAATAAATAGAAAAACTCCGTTTTATTTGACAAAGGACCTATTTTTGGCACTGGATCTTTATCTTTAGCTATTTCAAATTCTTAAATTTCAACTGTAGACTATTTTTCAATCCTTAAATTTCAACTGTAGAATGAGTATTCAATTTATTTCCAACAGTGAGTGGTGATTCTTCGTTTGATAAGTTACTGTAGACATCAAAACAAATTTTCATCAATTTTAAACTAAAGTGAAGGGCTAGTTTAGTCTCTTTATAAATAAAATAATTTGCCCTCTTAAAAAAAATTAAAGTTGCAAAATAGTGGCAGTGATTAATTTTAAAATAGGATTAACCATTGAAAATTTTATTATAAAGTAATACATATACTGACAAACAAGACACTTTTAGATAAATCTCTTTTCAAAACTGGGCAGGGCACTGAATAGGAGAAATGGTGTTGGAATTTTAAGGAACTTAATAAAAAATTGTTAAAAAGGGGGTTTTTACATGAAAATAGGAATTGTAGTCTATTCCCAAACTGGGCACACCTATTCTGTAGCGGAAAAACTACAGGAAAAACTACAGGAAAAACTACAGGCCAATGGACATTCGGTGGATATTGAACGGGTAACCACGGTGGGTGATGTGAATCCGGGGTCCAAGAACGTCACCTTCCAGAATCAACCTGATGTACAGGGCTATGATGCACTGGTATTCGGTTCTCCAGTGCATGCCTTTAACCTGGCCCCAGCAATGAGAGCTTACTTGGAGCAGATCCCGTCTTTACAGGGTAAAAATGTAGCCTGTTACGTTACTAAGGGGTTACCCTTCCACCGTACCGGGGGAAACCAGGCCATATCCCAGATGAAAAAGATCTGCCAGTCCAAAGGAGCCACTATCGTGGGAACAGATATACTGGTTTGGAGAGGGAGCACGGGTAAAAAGATTGATGAATTGACTGGAAAATTCAGTGTCATCTTTTAATTCAGGCAATAAATACTTAAACACTCCATCTCCTATTTTTTTTGATAATTACATTTATAAATTAAAACCATATAAAAAGGGCACCAGCATAATAAATAGTGGGATAAATGGAATGATTTAATATTCATAATGGGAGTTTCCATGAAGAAAGTGTTTTTATGGTGGTTAATTGCAGGAAATAAAGGCGGGGAGAACCGTGGCCGAATAATAGTTGAACTGAATAAAAGGCCCTACAATGCTAATAAACTCGCTGAAAAGCTTTCCCTGGATTATAAAACCATCAGACACCATATAGATATTTTAGAGGAAAACAACTTAGTTGAATCCACTGGGGAAAAGTATGGTGCCTTGTATTTCCTTTCAGATGAGATGGAAAAAAATTATAACTTATTCCTATCGATTTGGGAAGAATTTAAGGAAGAATAAGCCATAATAAACGAAATTAAAAGGATAAGGTGTAAAAGATGTTAATGGAAATTAATTTGTATGGTATTTTAAATTTAATACCCACTCTACTTGCTTTGGTCAAAGCATCGGCTTTGATAACCAGTGTTGCCAATATTATCCTTTTAATTGGAATGCTCTATGTTTATGTGGAGCGATACCTTAAGGTGAAGTCCAAATTCACCACTACCCTGGTGTTATTTGCCTCACTCTTCCTGGTTCAAAACATCTTATTCTCAGTCTATTTCGTATTCAATCCTCCGGCAACCATCATCAATGCTCTGTTACCTTTAATATTTTTAGGACTGGAATTCACGGCCCTGGCACTACTTTTAATGATTACCAGGGAATAATATTATTTCTTATTCCAGATATCCAACTATTAAAACCTATTTTTTCTGGGAGTCTGTGTTCTGATTTTTTTATCATTGGAAAATTTAGGGATGCCTTAATTCGGATCGAATTTGGAGGGAAAAAAGAATAAATGCTGAGTAAATTTTGGAATAACTTCTTTTAAGTGTTTAAACTAAAATTAAGTAAAGGTAAGAACTTAAAAAAATTCAAAGATTCCCAGTAGAAGGGGTATGGTTTGGACCACCTTTGAGTTAAAAATAAAAAAAAGGAGATTAAGAAATGGTAGATGTAAAAGAAATTAAATCTATTAAACTGACACCCTTCACCCGGATGTCAGCTTCAATATATGGAATTTTAGGTTTTATTGGTGCAGTGGTAATGTTAATTGCCCTGATCATTGTACAGGCTACAGGATTAATCCCCCAAATAGGGCAGTTTAATCTAGTGACTGGATTGGGGATACCTTTAATTGTTCTCCTGCCTATCGGGGCATTTTTCAGTACTATAGTGGTGAGCTTTTTCTCAGTACTGCTTTACAACCTGTTAGTGCCTAAATTAGGTGGAGTTAAGTTGGAATTAGATGGTAATGAAGTGGAAAAAATTCCAGTGATTTCATTTTCCCTGATCCAGTCTGCCATTGGGGCCATATGGGCCTTTATAGTGGGATTGGTATTAGCAGCGGTGATTTCGCCTCTTTTATCCTTTATCAGTGCGTTCAGCACCATGCCGGCAGCAGCCAACATAACCGCCAACATAACCAATGTTTCGGGTGCAACTTTACCTAGTGGGGCAGAAGTTGGAGCTGCAGGGATAATAGTGGCCCTGGTTTTAATAATCGGCCTCCCCATACTGATGTTTGTATTCGGATTCATCTGGAACGCTTTATTCGCACTGTTCTACAACTACATAGTCACCAGAGTGGCTAAAATCCAATTGGACTTCGGTCAAATTACTGGAAGCCTACATGAACTTAAACACATACCTGTACTGCCAACAGCCCTGGCAATAGCCCTTGTTTTCACATTGTTAGGCCTCATATCGGGCATATTGTCTGGAAACTATGGTGAATTTATAACCAACTTCATCACCTACTTCATAGAAACGGCGTTAATTGCCATTCTATACAACTACCTGGCACCTAAAATTGGTTCAATCAAATTAAATCTGGAATAAATCCAGATTTTTTTTTATTTTTCTAAAGTATAAATTTCCGAGGGTGTGGATGAAGACACAAAAAAGGGGAATGAATTAAGGGGTGGAAAAGAATGGAAAAAGAAGGAAAAATGAAGGATCAGTTGCCACAGAAAAATTTACTGGTTTTATATTCATATCATCATCAAAATACACTGAAAATAGCTAAAGTTTTTTCTAAAGTTCTTAATGCACCGATAAAAGAACCAAATAAAATAGATCCGGACACACTTACAGAGTATAATCTGGTTGGTTTCGGCTCCGGGATTTACAGTGCCAAACACCATGAATATCTCTTAGAACTGGTGGATAGACTCCCTCTGGTCATGGATAAGAAAGCATTTCTCTTCTCAACCAGTGGAATAACCGGGAAATCCAAGGCATACAAGGATCACGCTGCACTCCGGGAAAAATTAGAATCAAAGGGGTACGTGATCATGGATGAATTCCAGTGTAAGGGTTTTAACACCAACAGTTTTTTGAAATTGTTTGGGGGAATGAATAAGGGCCGACCCCATGCCCGGGATCTTAAAGACGCCGAGGACTTTGCGGAGAATTTAAAAAGAACACAAGAATTATAGTTATCATTCGGTAGGGGTGTTAAAGAAATGTGGTTATCATCAGGGGGTAAGTACAGATAAAATCACTTTGGGGGGGGGGCATGTTTTTGGGGCATCAGTAGGAACCATCCTCGTCATGGACCTCATCCCCCACCAGTGGTGGGTTAAAAACACATAAAAGCCGCAAATCCTTGTTGTAAGCCCGGAGATAATGCCGGTCGTTTTTATTAAGGGCGTACATTGTGCCGGGTTTGATGGGATAAACCGTGCCATCCTCAGTAGTTTCTATCTCTCCCTCACCATCCACACAGTAAACAGCCTCTAAATGGTTTTTATACCATATCAAAGTTTCACTGTTGGCGTAGATTATGGTTTCGTTGAGTGAAAAACCCATGTTGTCTTCTTCCCGCAGGAAACGTTTGCTAACCCAGTTACCGTTTTCAGCGAATACTTCCCGGGAACTGCCTTCCACTTCATCCCGGGTTCTGACTATCATGGTTTAAACCCTCAAGTATGGCTTCCCTTCTTTCCATAACCACCTGTACAGAATCTTCTATAATCTGCAGTCCTTCCCGGAGAAGATCATTTTCAATGGTTAGGGGTGGTAGGAGTTTAAGCACATCATCGTTGGCTCCTGCCAGTTCAATGAGGAGGTACCGGGAAAATGCTTCTTCAGATACACTGCTACTGAAACCCATTAAGGGAACCTTAAGTCCATATATCATTCCCCGGCCACGCACATCTGCCTGTATTTCTGGGTACTGGTCTTTTATTCCTGTTAATTTTTCTTTAATAATTTTTTCCTTGTTATAAACAGCTTTAGAAAGATTATCATTTTCCCAGTAACTTAAAAGTTCGGTAGCGGCCACGAAGGCCAGGTTGTTTCCCCGGAATGTTCCGGTGTGTTCGCCTGGTTTCCACTGGTCGAGTTCTCCCCTCATCATTACCATGGATAATGGTAAGCCCCCTCCAATTGATTTGGAAAGGGTGATAATGTCCGGGTTGATCCCGGCATTTTCAAAACTGAAGAAAGTCCCGGTCCGACCGTTTCCCACCTGGATATCATCCACAATTAGCAGTATATCAAAATCTTTACATATCTGTTCGATTTCCCTCAGCCATTCAGCACTGGCCACATTTATACCCCCCTCCGCCTGGATGGTCTCCAGTAGTACTGCTGCTGGCAGGTCCACGCCACTACTTTGATCTTCCAGGAACTTCCGGAGGTAATGTGCGGTGTTAACATCCTCTCCCAGGTATCCGTCAAAGGGCATGAAACTCACGTTGGCCCGGTTAATGAATGCTTCGTCCCTATAGAATTCATTGGCAGTTACCGCCATGGAACCCATGGTGAGACCGTGAAAGGCATTGGTAAAGGCAATGATGTTGGATCTTCCTTTAACCATTCTAACTAATTTCAATGCTGATTCAACGGCATTGGTACCAGTTGGGCCAGTAAACTGTATTTTATACTCCATGTGTCTGGGTTGCAGGATGGTGTCGTAGAATTTTTCCAGGAATACCTTTTTAGCGGCGGTGGCCTGATCCAGGCCGTGGATAATGTAGTCCTCTTTTAAGTAGTTTATCAGGGCTTCTGAAACCAGTGGGTTGTTGTGTCCGTAGTTCAATGTCCCGGCACCTGCAAAAAAATCAATATACTTTTTGCCCTGTTCATCAAATACGGTGGCACCCTTTGCTTTCTGGAATATGGCAGGGAAACTTCTTATATAGCTACGTACTTGTGATTCGTGTTCTTTGAATGTTTTCATTCTATCACGACTAATCTCAAGTTATTTTCATCTAATTTCCGTTATTATTTATTATTTAAGGGTCCTATTTGGAGAAGTAACTCTTCTTCATGATGGGGGTTACCAAAGAGTTCTCGGGTAAAAAATGATGTTTTCTCTAAGTTTGTATCCAGATTGGCTGCAATATTCTTAAACAAAGCCATGGAAGCATCATTGGTGGGGGTTACTGTGGTTTCAATAAATTCAATGGATTGGGTTTCTTTTCGGTGGAGGATATGTTCTATCATCTGTGTGGCCAGGCCTTGACCACGCATGGTGGGGAGCACCGCCACCTGCCATATAAAAAGGTTGTTTTCCTGGTGTGGATTAATGTAAGCGGATATGAAACCTATTATTTTATTATTCCATTCTGCAACTGCACTGGTCTCGTCAAAATGAGTACATATCAACAGATAACTGTATAATGAGTTGATATCTAATGGTTTACTTTTTTTTACCAGATGATAAATCTGATTTCCATCTTTTATTTGTGGGGTTCGGATTTTTACTGGCTGATTTTCATCATTTTCTGGGCCCATAGATTAATTTTTCTTGGGCATAGCATAAAAAATGTTCGCTAAAATGTTTATTTTAAGCTGTTTTAAACTGTATTTGAATGATTAATAAATTCTTTATATTCTATATTATGTTTAATGGGTCATTTTAGAGGTGTTTTTTGATTTTTTATCATAAAAAAGAAGGTTAAAACGAAATAAAAAATAATTTAAAGAAGTTTAGGGAATACGCCCATTAATACAAAATTTCAGTATGTGGGGATGAAATTTTCTTACTTCATTTCTTATTTGGGGGAGATAATATAGTCAGGAAGGTTAATGTTGTGATGATAATCTGATTTATACTCAAAATTTCTTTTTTAGACTTTCTGCGAAATTTCGAGCATTTTCAAGGTCTTTTTCATCGGGGTTTCCTTTATTTAAACCTCCTCTATGGATTATTTTGGCGAAGGCGTAGGTGTCAAATCCTTTACAGTAAAATTCCCCCAGGACGTCAAAACCCTTTTTAGATAAGTTTTTTTCTAACCATCCCATTGGTTTACCATCTCCACTGGTTGAGAATACAAAGGCCTTTTTACTATTCACATCATCCATCTTTTCAACAAAATTTCTCAACTTTTTATGGGGTCTCAAAAAATATTTTCCTGAACCAAAGCCAATCAGATCATATTTCCCAATAACATCCATGTTTACATCTTTCAAGTCGAACAAATCCGCTTTTAAGGTCTCTGCCATGACTTCTGCAATTTTTTTGGTGTTTCCATGGTGTATGGACTTGTAAATTATGGCGATTTTCATTTTTATACTACCTATAATTTCATAAATTCAAATCTACACTTTTAAAATTGCCAATTTTCGAATTGAACTAAAATAAATTTAATCTTCTTTAGGGAACTTTAAAAGTTTATTAACTTCATGGATCATTTCTTCATTGACTCGGGCCACTAAATACTTCCCTTTCCTTTCGGTGGAGATAAGATCAGCATTGGATAGCTCTTTAAGGTGGTGGGAGATAGTAGGGGCACCTATGTTAAGTGATTGGGTTATGTCACTTATGAAACACCCATATCCTGTTTTATAACTGGTTTTTTGTTTTTTAACGATTTTTAAATATAATTCCAGTCGATTCGGGTTGGAAAGGGCTTTAAAAACCTTGGCCATTTTAGCAGTGTCCATGATATTTACTCTTCAATTTTATAATTCGATAACTATCGAAATGATAGTGAATTATTGATACTGATGGTATATAAAGATTGTTAGTATGCGCCGGTCATTTAGTTTTCAAAGGTCTCCACAGTTTCCTGGAGATATTTGCGTATTGCTATGTTCTGGGTGCATTTTTCCTCACACTCACCGCATTGGGTGCAAAATGATGCACTGCCCCCCTTAGCTTTTAGGAACTTGTAATTCCCCGAGGGTTTTTCCAGGTTCTGATATAGATAAACATCATTTAACAAGTTTAGATTCAGGGGAATGTCCACTCCTTCGGGACAGGGCATGCAGTAACCACAGGCAGTACAACCAACATGTGTCCTGGCCTTATAAGTCCTCCGAACTTTCTCTATCAGATCTCTCTCAGTTTCCGTCAAACTATGGATTTGTCCATCATTAGCAATTCGTAAATTCTCTTTTACATCTTCCAGGGTACTCATACCGCTTAAAACAACATTCACTTTACTTTGATCCCAGAGGAACCTCAAGGCCCATTCTGCGTGTGTTCTTTTAACCGGAGCACTGTCCCACATAGTCTGAATATCAGAGGGAATGTTTCTCACCAGGCAACCACCACGCAGTGGTTCCATAACCACAGTTCCCAAACCTTGGGATGCAGCGTACTCCAGACCGACTCTCCCTGCCTGGAAGTCCTGGTCCATGTAGTTGTATTGTATCTGGGAAAAACTCCAGGGATAAGAGTCCACTATCTCTTTGAAGAGTTTAAGTTCATCATGGAATGAAAAACCAGCGTATCCTATCCGACCATCTTCCCGGGCCGAGTCCAGAAACTGAAAAACATCCAAACTGGTCAAAGTTTCCCAGGTTCTCTGCCCCAGGCCATGGAGGAGGTAAAAGTCAATACGGTCAGTTTGAAGCCTCCGAAGCTGTTCGTTAAGATAATGGTCCAGATCCTCCTTTTTGTTTATCAACCAGCTGGGTAATTTAGTGGATAAGTACACCTCATCACGGTTTCCATCTTTCAGTGCATTTCCCAGTAGGATCTCGCTCTGACCACCCTGGGTGGCATCGAGGCCATGATAAGGGTAAGCAGTGTCCACGTAATTCACACCCTGGTCTATGGCGTGGTGCAGCATCTCTGTTGCCAGGGGTTCATTTATCCTTTCCGGGTTTCCCTCCAGTATGGGAAGGCGCATGCATCCAAAACCAAGTATGGAAACTTTTTTACCAGTTTTTCCAAAGTTTCTGTATAACATTTGAGATAATCCTCCAGTAAACGTTAAAATATTCGATTTATCCAGTTATTCAATCTATTTTGAACATTTCTTTTTGTAAGTTCCATAATATTAATCAACCAGTTTCTACACGGTTACCATTCCCATCTCTGGATTAAGAGTGATTAAAAATCCGAGTAAAACCTTTTAAAAATTCTACAGATGGATAGAGTAACCCATAATCGGGATGTTAACGTTCTCTTTTTATCCGGTTCTTTGTGAATTCGGGAATAGGACACTTTCCATAACCCGTCCGCTTCCTGATGGTTAACTAACCAGTTCAATGCATTTTCAATGTCTGGATCTTCGGGGGAAAAACCCATCCGGGAAAGGGAATCCAGTGCCGTGACAAGATTGGTCCACCAGAAGGGATACTGGAATCTTAACCAGTTATCCGGATGCTGATAGGAGTTCCAGTTGTCTTTTTTAAAGAATTTTGATTTTAAAAGCAGGGCAGCAGTCCGGGCCGCTTTGGATTTTTTGTAAGCAGGATGAACAGAAAATGCCCGGAGAACCATCCCTGTACCTGCTGCGGAGAAAGGCTGGGATTTATCCAAGGCCCGGACAGTTTCCCTATTTTCATTGGAAGTTAAATCGTAAAGTTCCTGGCGGGTGAGATGGGGAATACCAGTGATACCCGGGCTGCCAATTACCCAGCCCCCATCATTCTGTCTCATTTTGAGGAGCCATCTGAACCCTTTTTCAATACGGGGGTTATCTGCATAGCCTGCCAGGATAAGTAGGTACATCAATGCCCCGGTGTAATAGGGGGCATACTGGTTGGCCAAAATTCCCCGGATGTCTCCTTCATCAGTTTGACAGGAAAATACATACTCAGAAGCTTTCCTGATGGCGGGATGGGTGTTGTTCATCTGGTACTGTTGGATTAAAAATCTCAAAGCTTTCCAGGTTTCAATTAATGAATATTTAACGCCGGCATGTTTAGTTTTGCCTTTGGACGGCCATGAACCGTCATCAAGCTGTTTTATTAGGAGTTTCTGGATTGGGGGTAAATTCCACAATTTAGTGATCGGATCCACCCGTTCTTCCAGTATGTCTCTTCGGGTAAAATATATAATTGCCGGGTCATCTGATTCTAAAAGTGGTTTTAATGGGTTGTATCTAAATTTAGTCATCAGATGGGTCATAAAATAGCCTCAAATACATGCAAATAACAAATATTTATCATGCTTAGTTGGTTCTTCCTGATGCAGATATTCCTTCTTTAATTAAAATGTAATCAGGATCTAATTATTAGCGCATGATAGTATTAAATAACAGGTTAGGGTATTAAATAAAAAACATGAAAACTAAAGCCGCATTTATATTTGTTGCCCCGGAAGCTGATCCGCAAAAGCACTGTGCAGTAATTGAATCACCAGTAATTGAACTTTCGGTGGTCGGTGTTAAAAATTATCAGGAAGCAGAAGAAGCTGCCCAAAAATTAGTTGCTGATGGTGTGACTGCCATTGAACTATGTGCTGGGTTTGGAAGTGAAGGAACTGCTCGTATTGCCCGGGCAGTGAAGGGAAAAGCAGTGGTAGGGGCCGTACGTTTTGATCTGCACCCTGCTTTTGACCACCAGAGTGGGGATGAACTTTTTTAGATCCAATTTTTAGTGAACCATCGTTGCCGGGAATTGAATTATAACATTTTAAATCTTTGAATAAGTTAAAAACTCATAATAAGGTAAATTTTTGGATAAAATCAACTATTAAATAGCTGTATAATCCGGAGGTTAAGCTATGCAACAATGGTACCAGGAGCTATTCAACAGTTTCGTAAACAAATATGAAAACGAATCATTCACCCAGGGAACAGTAGGAGAAGTAGATTTTCTGGAATCAGAAATAAATCATGATAAAAGCTGTAAAATATTAGATGTGGGTTGTGGAACAGGTCGACATGCCATTGAACTCACTAAACGAGGTTACCAGGTTACAGGTGTTGATTTATCTGAAAAAATGCTTAAAAGGGCCAGAGAAAAGGCAGCAGAATCTGGAGTGGGAATCGATTTTATACAGGCCGATGCCCGAAACCTTCCATTCCAGGGAGAGTTTGACCTGGTGGTCATGCTGTGTGAGGGTGGATTCCCCCTCATGGAAACCGATGAAATGAACTTCCAGATACTGGAAAGTGCCAGCCGATCATTAAAGAAGGGTGGTAAACTAATATTCACCACCTTAAATGGGCTTTTCCCCTTATTCCATTCAGTTAAAGATTTTATAAACTCTAATTCTGAATCTCAAACCAATAGGGAGAATTCATTTAATTTAATGACCTTCCGGGATGAATACCAGATGGAAATAGAAGATGATGAAGGTAAAGTCCTGAATTTAAACTGTAATGAACGATACTACGTTCCCTCCGAAATAACCTGGTTGTTAAAGTCTTTGAACTTCAACCCCGTAGACATTTACGGGTGTAAACTCGGCGAATTCAGTAGAAACGATCCTTTAACCACGGAAGACTATGAAATGCTGGTTGTAGCTGAATATTTAATAAATGAATAAGTGATTAATGTTTAGGGCTTAAAAAATGTAAGTAATTGATTGTAATCTGAGAATTGGTTAAATATGGATTTAAGATAATGGGGCATTTTAATGAAAATCAGAAGATCTGCACTGTTCTTGGTGTTATTATCGGTTTTGGTATTAACCGCTGGTGTATACACTACTATTAACTGCCCCGGTTATGATTTTTTCTATCGAGGGGCAGTATTTAATGCTATGCTTCCTGATGGAGGTGATGTTTATAATAATCTCACTCCCATTGTTGAATCCAATAACAATCTATCCTGGCAGGGTGAGGGTGCGGATAAAAGGGTTCTAGTGGTTGCATGGACTAAGTATCCGTCTAGCTATCCGATAGGGCAAAATATCAAAACCTCCTGGGGTGATACCTGGGTGACGGCCTATCCCGAGGTGAAAAATTATTTTACCACTCACCCCACTTCGGGTGGGGATCCTAGATTAGAGGTTGCCCAGCTTTTAGGCCTACCCCCAGATACAAATAACTCCTATTTTGTGGAGTTATGGGTTAAACCCGTTGATTTATTCCGACCTTCGGCTGATAATGAGATAAATGATACGGTGGCCCAGTTATACTTCCCGGATAACACAGATATCTCCTACAAAATATGGTTCCTGAACAACACCCGCTCCTCCTATTTTGTCAAAAGAGTACCCTGGACAAGATTGGGGTACACTTATCATTGGGAAAACCCAGAATCAAAGGTAGGGCTCAGTGAATTCGTAATCCGGAAAAATTCAGAGGTAACAGTAAAATCACTGTCTTCCACATCAGATTACTTGAAGCAGTGAACTCTTTTTTTTATTTTATATTTTTTAGGTAGTGATTTTTATAAAATATGGATTAAAATCATTTTTTAAAAGATAAAATATCCATAAATTCTTTTTTTTATCACATTATCAATTTATATGGTTTTTTCCCCATAGGTTGTGGTCTTTTTTAATATCGGGAGTGGTGATGATCAACACCTGGTCCTAAACTATAAATAGTACCTTGCATTATACAGTACCTTGTAAGATGCAGTGATGATCATGAACACTCAATTTAAAAAGGGGGTACTGGAACTCTGTGTTCTGGTCCTTCTTGACAGAAAAGACTGTTATGGTTATGAAATGGTAGATGAAATCTCCAAAAATATCTCCATTTCTGAAGGAACCATTTACCCACTTCTCAAAAGGTTAAAAAAGGAGGGATTCCTGGATTCATATTTGAAAGAATCCCAGGGGGGTCCTCCTCGAAAATATTACCAGTTGACTACTTTGGGTAAGGTTAAAAAAGAAGAATTAGTTAAAGAATGGCGGAGTTTCTCCGTAGGTGTCAATAATTTATTATACTCTGAAATTACGAATGATTCGGGGGACATTAAGGATGAATAAGGATGAATATCTAAAGGAACTTAGAAAACTCCTGAGAAAACTTCCAAAGGAGGATAGGGAAGACATAATTTCTGACTACGAAGAGCACTTTACAATTGGTATGGAAAAGGGCAGAACTGAAGAAGAAATCTCAAAGGCCCTGGGAAATCCCAAAAACGTGGCCAAGCAGATCAAAGCCGATCATATGGTCAAAAAGGCGGAGGATAAACCTTCAGTGGGCAGTATAATTGAAGCAATCCTGGCAATAATGGGGTTAGGTCTTTTTAATCTGATATTTGTGGCAGTGCCCGTTCTGGTGGTTGTAGCTATCATAATTACTCTGTTCGTCATTGGTTTTGTAATGATATTTGGAGGAATTTACTGGGTTCTGTTACCGCTGTTGAGCTTCATTTTCCCAAAATTGCTATTGACACCGTCGATTGTTCCAAACACTAGTGTATTGATGGATAGTCTATTTACCATGCTGGGTGGATTTGCGGTAACCATCGGGGGAATTCTTCTGGTGGTGGCCATGGTGTACGTGTCTAAATGGTTCTACGAATTAATGATCAGATACCTGAAATTAAATTTAAGAATTATAGAAGGACGTAAAAGAGATGTTTAATTATATAGGGGGTTTGTAAGTTGAGAAAATTCCTATGGAAGTTACTGGCCGGTACCAAGGGCGGATTAAACCGTGCCAGAATAATAGATGAACTAAAAAACCGTCCTTACAATGCAAACCAGCTGGCAGAGAGACTTTCTCTAAACTACAAAACAATAAAATACCACATTGAGGTTTTAGAGAAAAACAACATAGTGACCTCAACCGGAAAAGGATACGGGGCATTGTATTTCCTATCGGACAAGATGGAAAAAAACTTCGATATTTTCCTGGAGATCTGGGACGAATTTAGAGTATCCAGCAACAACAACGTTTATTACCTGGCGAATAATGTCCCGGTAGAAGTAGCTCATCACTGAAATTAGAGATGGTGATTGGTGGTTTGAGGGGTAAAACTCACGGATCTTTCCATTCTGCCCTGGTTTATCTTTTTTAATTCTTTTTTAATTCTTTTTTTTTTAAATTGTTTTTAGTGTTGGTTTTCTGCATTTGATTACTTACATCATTTTTAATGGGTTTTTTTCAACAGAATTTTAAATTAGGATTGGTCATTTTTAGGTAATCTTTATTTAGGCTAATTTTTCTGCTATTTTTCATCTACATTCTGGGTGAATTTGGGTGTAATTTTTAGGGAACTCCGGGAGAAGTGGAATAAAAAAAGGGGGAAATGAGGTTAAATTCTGGAATAACTATTTTTAAAGGTTTAAACTACTGTTATATTACAAATAGCATGGAGTTATCTAAAAGGAGGTAGTTTGAAAAGTTAATGGTTAAACAGTGTGTTTAAAGATCAGATGTCCTGATGAAAGTTGGGTTAAAAATAAGTGAAAAAAATCAACTCCGATTATGCCGCCTCACTATCCCAACTGGAGGGACATTTTATTAATAATAAACATAGATTACAGGTTCAAATTCAATCAATATAAAAAATAAAGATTATTTTGGATTATTTTGTTAAATTAATTTAATTAAGCGTATAAAAAGAAATTTATCGTATAGAACGGGTGATTAATTTGTCATTTATTAAACTCATGGCCAAAAATCCCTTCAGGAATAAAGCTCGCCTGGCACTGGCGGTTATAGGGATTGCTATTGGGATAGCAACTATCGTGGCTTTGGGAATGGTT
>NZ_JARVXG010000056.1:127500-132500 GCF_029848115.1 Methanobacterium formicicum
ATTACTTCTAGTTATAACATAACCAACAATAATTTAATGACTGTCGGTTACTTACTAACCGGCAGTAGAAACTTATAAGGATTTCGGTTTGATTTTCCTGGACCAAATCTTTCAGGATCAGTAATAACTGAACCATATTTTCCGAAAAAAAATCAGTTAAAACCATTAAATCGTATTACTGTAAAAATAAGTAATCATCTCTCATTTAATTATGTAACTCTTGATGATGAAGGTTTAAAAGGTCAGGATCATCAATTGAAATATTAAAAAAGCAAGTATAATATGAATTAACCTGGGTTATGGGATGGATAGATGTTAATGAACTGAAGTTTAAAATAGGGGGTTATGAATGGGCTTATTTGGATAATAGCCCAGGGTATGTTTTGAATAACTCATCATCTACTCCGCTGTAGCTTATCACATATTTTCCGAGGGTAACTCCTACTCTAAGGATGGTAACTCATTATCATATGGCGGATCAGGTCCTCCACATCCAGTACAAATTTTTCACGATCAATTCCCTGTTTTTCCAGTAATTTTTCATGATCCGGGGGTATATCAGACATACTTTTGGAGATGGAAGATAGTAAAACTGCTGCTTCTGCAGGGTTCACATCGGGTCGGATTGTCCCATCGCTAATACCTTCCTGTACAGAATTGCACATGATGGAGAATCGTTCGCCACGCAATCCATGGATTTTTTTAAGATATTCACTGGTGCCGGATGATTTTTCACCACCAGACAAGCTTTTAGATCTTTCCCGAGATGTATCAGGGGTATTGTAAGCTAATTCAAATCGTCTAGACTGAAAATAATTATAAATGCGGATATAATCAGCGTAATCTCGATTAAATTCATGATAAGCCATTCTAAATTTAGAAACTTTATCAATTCCAGTTTTTGCCTTTTTAACGGCGTTCCTGATCATGGAATTTAGAATTTCCGTTCCTTGCAGGACAATGGCAAAAAATAATTCTTCCTTATTTTCAAAGTACAGGTAGATGGTGGCCTTGCTTAGCTCCACTTCACGGGCAATATCATTCATGGAAACATTGTCATATTCCCGGGATAAGAATAATTTTTCCGCTGCTTTAAGGATGTCGTTTCGCCTTTGTTCTTTTTCCCTTTCCCTCCGGTCCTGGATAGACATGGTTTTTCACCCCGAACAATGGTTATTAACTTACTTGCAGTTATTATAATTCTTTGCCTTAAGGATAATACTTTCCCTTTGATTAAATTATAAAACTATTTATCACAACAGGGTCTTAACTTTAAATTTAATCTAAAATAAGTGGCTGGATCTAATTATAGAATTATCAAATAAAAATTATTAAAAGAGTGTTGTATTTTTCCCTATTCTGTCTAATTGCATAGATTTTTCCTTAAAAAATAAGAATTCTCAATTCTAGGAGTTAATACAAACCCAGGGCCTTGGCTAAAACCAGTACCCCCACACCAATTATTCCCCCAAAACCAGCCACCAGCATGGTGAGTATGTTTATGGGGATCTTGAAGAAGGGGAGGATGTTCCAGATGAAGAGGAGTATCCATCCCAGTACCATGTGCACCAGAACACTCAGGGCGATTTTTCCCAGTTTTAAAAGGATGGTAACCCCGAATATCCCCACCACTAGGAGGACTATTCCGATGATTACCATGGTTACAAATTCCATGCCCTCTTCCTCTAAACACCCAATGAATTATTTTAAATTATTTTCTGCGACAGATATCCTGGTAACAGGCAGCCTGAATACCGTAGTTTTTAACCATACCGGCCATTTCCCGCTGATCCATTTCCTTATCCTCGAAGGAAACTGCATCTTCCTGGTACAGGCTGAAGGGTGATTCTCTTCCCAGGATGCGTATGTTGCCCTTGTGCAGTTTCACTCGCACCGAACCAGACACACGACCCTGCATACTGTCAATAAGCTGGTCCAAATCTTCACGTAGAGGTTCGTGCCATAATCCATTGTACACCAGTTCGGAATAGGTTTGTGAGGCAATTTCTGCAAATTTTAACTCTTCCCGGGTTAAAACCAGCTGCTCCAGGGCACGGTGGGCCGCAATTAACAGGACAGCACCGGGGGTTTCGTAGTTTTCACGGGATTTAAGTCCTATAATCCGGTCCTCCATAATATCCACTCTTCCTATACCATGGGTACCGGCGATCTGGTTGGCCTTGCGGATGATATCCAGGGGGACCATTAATTCTCCGTTAATCTCCGTGGGAACACCTTCTTCGAAGGAGATCTCCACTACTTCTGCCTCATCCGGGGCATCCTCGGTGGAACGTGTCCAGCTGAATGCCTCTTCTGGGGTTTCCACCATGGGATCCTCCAGGATATCGCCTTCTATGGAACGGCCCCATAGGTTCTCGTCGATACTGTAAAGCTTATCTGAAGGTAGGGGTATTCCATGGGACTGGGCATAACGCACTTCTTCAGTCCGGGTGAGGTTCAAGTCCCTTATGGGGGCAATGACGGTGCAGTCAGAATGGGACCGGATGATGGATTCGAAACGGAACTGATCATTTCCTTTACCAGTGCAACCGTGGGCTATGTTTTCCGCACCCACCTTTTCGGCCAGTTCCACGATCTTCATGGCAATTAGGGGTCGAGCCAGGGCGGTGCTCAGGGGATAACCTTCGTAAACTGCGTTGGCTTTAATAGCCTTGAATATGAATTCGCGTGCAAACTCCTCTTTGGCATCGATGGTGTAATGTTCCATTCCCATTTGAGCAGCTAAGTTTGCCGGTCGGGTGATTTCATCTTCCGGCTGCCCAACATCCACACAGGCAGTAATGACTTTCTTGTTATATTTTTCTTCCAGTAATTTTATGCATACTGAGGTGTCCAGCCCACCGCTGAACGCCAGGACCACTTTTTCCATTTTTAAATCTCCTTAATACTCCTTTATTTGGGTTTTTGTTAATTTGTCAGCAGAATAAATATTGATAAAGTTATGTGGTATGCCTATAAAAAACTTTATTGTATACCCCACCACCCGGTGTTATAATATATATTATAGAGGCATGATCTTTTAGAAAAGTGGACACAACCTTCCATTTTTCGAGAACCATTTACTTTTTAAAAATCCTTTTAACATGTTTCCAGTAGAGATGCAGGTGTAAAAATGTGCTAACGGCCATTATAATTGCGAATTCCGCATGCCAGAAATCAATGGTCAGATTCCAGGAAGAATGGATTCCATAGTTAATGAATACCACCAATATCAGTCCAGTTGCTCCAGCCAAAGCAAAACTGGCCAGTAGTACGTACTTCCAGATAGTGTAGAATACCTTTCGCTGCAAATAACTTTCCAGGTACAACAGATAGCTGATTAAATAAAGAATAAGGGTGGTCACTGCCAGAGGTATCAGGTTATAACTTTCTGTGGGAGTGGAATTGGCCTCGAGAGTATCAGAAATGAGGTTACTGTTCAGGCTAGTGTTGGTGGCCGGGGAGGTTGTTGAACTGTTATTTTGGATGGTTGAACTGGGTGATTCAGAATGATCACATACCTGGTTCTGATTGCTGTCCAGGTAACGGGGGCACTGCCCAGGGAAAGGATCATCCAGTAAACCATAGGGGCAGTCATTCCAGGCATATACTGCCACGGGAGTGAGGAGGACGATTAAAAGAACCACGTACAATTTTTTCAATCTGATTCCCTCCCTGATTTGTCTGAGGATGAATCTTCCCCTTCCTCACTGGAAGACATCCAGTAGGAGTGTATGTGAAAAATAGCAATCCAGAACATGGTTATTCCAAACTCCACATGCCAGTAGAGAATTCCCTGACTGTTAGGGATGGTGATGCCATATTCCACCAGGCAGAGAAGAATTAAACCAGCCACTACGGATATTAAAAAGGTTATTAAAATCAAAATATTCCATAAACGGATGTGGGTGGCTTTTTTAAGGTAATTTTTCTGGTAAAGCAGGTAACTACCTAAATAACCCAATATGAGAATGATGGATACACTTATCAGTTCGTAGGTCATGGAAATCCTGATTTTCAGTTTATCTAATTGAAATCTATTATTTCCTGTAAAAAAATCTATACCTCTATGTAAATGGTTTTACTAGATAGTTATAAGTTGTGAATAATTAAAAGTTTTTCCCGATGTCAAAAGAGTAAATTAGTAATCAAAGTAATAATTAAATTAATCAACTAATAAATGGTGTAATGAGTATTATATTAATCGTAACTAAGTAAACGGTGAATCCATGCAGAGAAAGAGTAAATATATTCTGGGGATAATTGTATTACTTTCCATTTTCCTGGTGGTGTACTTAGCTTACCCTTTACTCCTGAAGACAGGGGGAGGAAACCAGTCCCGGGTAGTTTTGGGGACTTACAATCTCCCCGAAGTTCAGATTTCCGGCGGAATGTCTGTGGATCAGGCTATACAAAGCAGACGTTCAGTTAGAAGTTTCAGTTCAACACCTTTAACTCTGCAGGATGTTTCACAGCTTTTATGGGCTGCTCAGGGCATCACCGACTCTGAAAGGAGTTACCGGTCCACTCCCTCTGCCGGCCATGTTTTTCCCATGGAAGTTTACTTGGTGGCCAGTGATAGTGGGGTTAAGGACCTTGAAGCTGGAATATACCATTACAATCCCTATAACAATACTTTAGAAAAGATAGTGGAAGGTGATCAAACCTCCAATCTGTCAATGGCTGCCCATGGGCAGAAGTGGGTTGACCAGGCCCCGGTAAGTCTGGTGGTCACTGGAAACTACCAGAAGATGAGGGATAAATACCCGGATAAAAATTTAAGCACGCGGTTTGTGGATATCGAAGCCGGGCATATTGGGGAAAACATA
Source organism: Methanobacterium formicicum (assembly GCF_029848115.1). NCBI lineage: Archaea > Methanobacteriati > Methanobacteriota > Methanobacteria > Methanobacteriales > Methanobacteriaceae > Methanobacterium > Methanobacterium formicicum. The sequence continues at coordinate 132,330 of NZ_JARVXG010000056.1, forward strand.
TATTTGGAAGCAGTTTCCCGCGGTCTGGGTACAGTGGCCATTGGATCCTTCTACGATGATCAGATGATCTCCCTGTTGAAGTTACCTTCCAATGAAACTCCGATATATATCTTTCCGGTGGGTTACCAGGCATCATAGTACTGTATTATATTAATCTAACCCTTCTCACGG
>NZ_JARVXG010000056.1:142500-145261 GCF_029848115.1 Methanobacterium formicicum
AATTTATTCACGCCAGGATACAACAGAGGGTAGGCCCACCACTCACCAGTCCGGGGATCATGGCCCCCCTCAAGTTCTTCTTTAAGAAGACCATAACTCCCGAGTCATCAATGCCCCGGTTGTACAATGCACTGCCCTTAATAAGCCTTATAGTTGTGGTAGTTATCCTGTTGTTCCTCATCCCCGACATGTACTTTGCCGGGGCACTGGCCAGTGTTATTGCCCTGGTGGGATTTTTGAAGGTGGAAGAAATAATGTACATGTTCATGGGAAGCCTTTCCCGATCCGTGCTCTCCGTACGCATGCCCTTCCCAGATAAAGCCAAGGGAGCTGCCCACCCGGAAGTACACCAATCATTCTTCGAAGATTTGAGCAGTCTCCGGGCCTTCCGGTTAATTGCCTTCGGATCCTTCCCGGTGTACATTGCCATGTTCGTGGCTGTGGCCATGACTGGAAGTATCTATCTCCAGGATATCATCGCCTACCAGCAGGTACACGGACCCGTACTGTTTTCTGTGGCCGGAGTACTGGGAGCAATTGTATTCTTCATTGGCTACATGATCCTACTAAACGAATACCCCTTCGCCATATTGAAGGGCAAACCAGACGTAGTCGAAGGACCCTACCTGGAATACGCCGCAAAATATCGGGCCTATGTTTACATAACCCGTGGATTCCTGATGTTCACCCTGGCCACACTGTTCTCTGTCCTGTTCCTGGGAATAGCCCCTAACATCCTGAACCCGACCTTCATCATAACCCTGATTGTGGCCCTCCTGTTCCCCATGCTCATGGCAGTGTTCAGTGCATTCTCTCCCATATTCACCTACAAACAGTTCTACCCCACTGTTGCCGGGGTTTCCATCATAGGGGTGGTGGCCATAATCGCAGCTTTACTTTAATGGTATCCCTACATGAGGAAAATGAAAGAGAAAAATTAGACTATAACCTGGTGATCAAATGAAAATCGTAATAAGGCCCCTGCACATTATGAGTTTAGGGGGTTACATTGTGGAAACTGATTTTCCTTACAGGAACGTAATCGTGGTAAACCCCACAGAAGAACCAATAAAACTGGAAGTTCCAGTGTTTGATGCAGAGTGGCTGGAAGAGCAGCGGAAACTGGGACTGGAACTAACTCCTTTAACTGAGGAAGACAACTATTTGAGCAAATTCCGCAAGGCCAAGGCCAAACTGGAAAAATTAAAGGCGGAAAAAGGAATAAAGGTAGAATAATTGTTGTTTTAGTTAAAATATTAATCTACTTTCCTAATTTTTTTTATACATAGTGAAACTATTCCCTGGGGGGATTTGCTCTCCCTCCTAACCTAATTTCGAGTATAAAACTGGGATTATTTCTGAATTTAATATACCTTCAATAAAAAAAATTTAGGCATATTTTTTATTAATAAAGGAGAAATAATGGCTATTTTTTATTTAAAAACTTTAATAATTAATTCAAGAGCTAACTGGACAATTATTAATAATATAACGACGTACATGTCAATTATATCTATTTTTTAGGGGAAAAGGTTATTCTTTAGGTTATTACATTACATAGCCCGGGCACTTAATGATTTAAAGCAAGGGGCTAATGGTATAATCGTTCTAGATAGTTATATTTTTTATAAATAAGTCATAATTGGGGCTGAATCATTTAAAAAACAAATAAATAGTCCTTATTCATAATCGACTTTTCAAAACTGTTAGAATGTCCTCTAAATTTAAAAAGAAGCTTTAGAATTGACTTTTTTTTAAAAATTAGATAAAAATATTTATATAGTATGGTAGATGATCTCTTGTTGTCCAAGAGCATCTGATGATTTTAAAGAAGATGTTAGGGGACACGGAGGCGGTAAAATTAATCGGAAATTTATATTATTAGTGTTAATGCTAGTTAGTTTGGCATTGACATCTAATGCATCTGCAGCAGCAGATAACTTAACCGATGATTTAAACGGAAATTCAACACAAAATCTTATACAAACACAAAACACAACTGAAAATTTACAGAACACCACAGATCAAGAATCTATTCAAAGTTCTGATAATTTTTCAAGCGAAAACTCTACAACAAACAGTAGTTCAGACCTAAACTCGAATAAAACAGGTTCTCCCAGTGGTTCTAGTAATGTCGAAGGTGCAGCTGGTGACCCTAGTGAAGAAGTTTCTTCAGGTAAGGTCAGTTTCACCATCCAGGAGATAATCAATGCAGCCAATGATGTTAAAAGGTTTCTAGAAGGGAACAAATACCTCCCAGAATACATAAACATCAACGGAACACTGGTAAATCAAGCTACATTCCTACAATTGTTAGCAGCAACTACAATAAAAATCAATAACAGCGACAGTACATTGATAGATTTAATCAACGTCCAACTACCAGGATCAGGATCGGAAACAGTAACTCCAGGAACATTCACCAAGACGGAATATCTGGCTTTGGCTCAGACCATTCAAACTTACATCAGCAATAATCAGAAGGCACCAGCTACCATCAGTACCAGTTTTGGTAATATTGGATTCGATTCTTTAATCTACCTTTATAGTCGTGGATTAAGTTTGTATGAAAGCACTAATGTGTTGCCCACCTTCTTGGCAGTCCGACCTTGGGGTACCTTTCCCATAACTGATACTACCAAAAATTCCATTACTACTCAAGATGTGGTTAATACTGCGGTTGATGTTCGGAATTTTGTTAATTACAATAAGTACTTTCCGGAGTTCATTACGGTTAACGGGATTGTGGTTAATCAGGCTA
>NZ_JARVXG010000057.1:0-10000 GCF_029848115.1 Methanobacterium formicicum
AAAAAATTAGGGTTTCTACAAAGCCAAAAAATTAGTGAAACTGGGGGATTCATTGCCGGAGCCGTTTACCTACCCGTTGGGTATCCACCGAGTAGACTTCCATTCCAGGAATGACAACCCTCACAACTGGAATGTCTATTTCTGGCCGGGTTAAATCCGTGTAGAAGACATCATCAAAACTACATTTACTCAGGAGTTTCAGGGAAGTTTCAATATCATCTTTAAATGTTTTTCTGGCTTTATTTTCAATGTCAGATAGATCAACCCTATCCTCGAATTCACCAAACCAGTGGCGGTTGATTCGTTTCATGCGCTGGTAACCTGCTTTGCGCATGAAAACTGCCCGGGTGGTGTCTTCACGGGTTCCGTGGATCTGGGTAGCCCTGCTTTGCGCCACTTCAGTTAAGGCCCGAAGAGCGGCAACTTCCGGATCAAGATGGGTTCCCACCCCCAGTGTTAAAAGTGCCGGGTCTTTGAGTACGGTGTCATCAGAAACCGCAGCCATAGTGGGAATTTCCACATCAGCAGTGAGTTCAACCAGTTTAACATCCACGCCTGCTTCCTGGAATTTTTTTAGTACTTCCTGTATCAGGGGGTTCTCGGTAGTGTTACAATCTACTTCCCGTGGGGGCTGCCGGCGGGCTTCGAATATGCTCCAGGCATCCCTTTCCACCACTTCAGTTATACCGTGGAACACGGCCTCTTCCATGACATTGCCCGATGCTAGCCCGTTGGTACTCGATTTGAAAAGGAAATTTCCATTACGGGGTTGATAGGGATGGTAAACTGCATTGGCCGGTAACAGGCATTCTTCATCATTACCGGCATTGACTGCAACTACCCAGTCAATATCAGTTTTATCTGCATTCAAGGCACCAGCCGGCAGTATCAGTGAAGCAGGATCAACACAGCCATCCATTTCATTGAAAGGACCAGTGACGATTTTTTCCTCATCTGATTCCTGTTTTTCGGCAGAGTACCTTTCAAAGGCTTCCATCATAGCCGATGCCTTGGCCTGTGGTTGGGTGACTCCTTTACCGGCGTAAATGCTCACCGCTCCCTCCGCTGCACCGGGCCGGATGGCAGAATAAACTGGTATCCCAATACGGTCCAGATGGGTGATCTCCGCTATTCTGGTAACTCCGGCAATCCTGAGTTTCCCTTCCACCTTATCAATGGTTTCCTGAGGGTCACGGCAGCGGTGTGTCCCTCCGAAGTATTTGACTGGAATTTCTTTAAACATACAGATCAGTATAGGCGTGATTATTTAAACTTGATTTTAGTTTAACTTAATTTTAGAGCATTCTAGAACATGTAAGCTATAATGTATGGATAGGCCATCATTACAAATGCTACGGCAATGGTAACCAGCCATATAAGGGGATTCCATTTGAACACCTTCGCCCCGTCTAACATGAACACCGGGAGCAGGTTGAAAAATGCTAAAAAACTGTTAACAAAAAATCCAAGACTACAAACCAGGGATAATAGCGGAGAGTACGGTGCAAATAGCAGGATAGCGAAAAATATGATGGCCAGCGCTATGTTAGTTAAGGGGCCGGCAATTGATATTTTCCCGTTTTCCTCCTTGGAAATGTGCTGTCCGTGAATGTAAACTGCACCTGGTGCAGCGAAAACAAATCCCAAAGCCGCGGTTACTATGGCCAGAATTAATCCTTGAACCCATAGCCGGTATTCGGCATAAAAACCATATCTTACTGCCATGAATTTATGGGCTAGCTCGTGAAAGACGAATCCCAGTCCAACAGCTACTAAAGCCACGGGTATGAGTGATATAAAGTTTCCATGGTTTATATCCTTGAATACATAGGCAAAAGCCCCGGCAATGACCAGCATGGAGATTATAATGTCCCTGATCTCACGGGATGTGAAGTTAACCATAATTATATTAAAGAACCTCTCCTCATTTATAAATGATTTGCCCCCGGAACTTACTTCTTTAGGGGGAGATATTTCCAAAGATTTTTATTATTCTAAGGACAATATACCATAAACAAGCCCCCAGGAATAATTTTCCCCTGATTTATTGAAGATTAAATAGCATTCACCGCCAAACTGGAATAATATGAAAGTAAAGTTAACACAGAATAAATCCAAAAAATCACACCGGATAATCCTAAAACTCAGCTTCTATGAATTTAGGGAAAAATAAACTAATGATTTTTCTAAAAAAGAGTGTTGTTCCACTAATTTTAGGGATTTCAAGTGTTTTTAGAGTGTTAAAAGTATATTCAGTGAGTGTTGATTTTTATGAATAACAGTTGTGAGTACTGCCAGATAGACGGAGGTTACGGGGAACTTATAGGGGAGACCACCCACTGGATGGTGTATCTGGCACCCAGTCAACGTTACCTGGGAACCTGCGTGGTGGCCCTTAAAAGACACTGCAACAATCTTTCCCAGGTGAGTAATGAGGAGTGGACTGATTTTGCCAGGGTAGTCCAAAAAATGGAAGAATCACTGGAACAGATATTCCAGCCCACCTTATACAACTGGAGTTGCTATAAAAATTCTGTTTTCAGGAAGCCTAATCCTAACCCGGAAATCCACTGGCACTTCATTCCCCGGTACCAGGACCCAGTGTATTTTGAGGGGATCGAATTTCATGACCCTGATTTTGGCTATATTCCCCGCCCTGAAAAAAGGGAAATACCCCCCAAGGCCATGAAAAAGCTGGCCATAAAATTAAAAAACAGTTTTACATCCAAATGACTAAGAAAATAGTTTTACATCGAATAAATTTTTATTCAGGGTACAATCTCACCAAGGTTAGCTTATGAAAATAGATAAAATAATAGAAAAGATGGATCAAAACGATCTAAAAACAATAATCATATTAAAACCTGAAAATATAGCATATGTAACTGGTTTCTATCCTTCAAGCATCGCAATTTTAATATTAAAAGATGAACCCGTGCTTTTTTCCTCAAAAATGGATCTGGAGGAAGCTCACCAAAAATCCAGCATAGCTGTGGAAGAATTCAAATCCCTGAGCGAACTTAGAAAAACCCTCCAAGCAACAATCCAGGGTAAAGTGGGGGTGGAGTATTCCATGAGCATGGGGACCTACAGAAAGCTATGTGGAGAACTCCCGGTGGAGCTTACTCACATCATTGAAGATTTCCGGGCAATTAAATCAGCAGATGAGATTAAAAAGATTAAAGGAGCCATCAAGATTGCCGAGGATTCCTTTAAAAATCTGGATTTGGCAGTGAGTGAAGATAATCTGGCGGCCCAAATAGAGTACAACATGAGGTCGGCCGGTTCCATAAAACCTTCTTTTGAAACCATAGTAGCTTCAGGGCCAAGATCAAGTCTACCCCATGCATCTACAACCTCTAAACCGTTAGAAAGTCCCTTAATGATAGATTGGGGTGCCCTGTACCAGAACTATGCCTCGGACATGACCCGTACCTTAATCCGTGGCGGGGAAAAAGAGGAAGAAATTTTTTCCATAGTGCTGGAGGCTCAGCAAAAAGCAATAGAAGCCATAAAACCCGGTGTTAAAGCTTCCTACATTGATGAGGTAGCCCGTGGTGTTATTGAAGATTATGGGTATGGTGATAATTTCATACACTCCACTGGACATGGAGTGGGATTAGAAATTCATGAAAAACCATCCTTATCTTTTAAAAGTGATGAAATACTGGAAAAGGGAATGGTAGTCACTGTTGAACCCGGGATATATCTGGAGGGAAAATTAGGGATCCGGGTGGAAGATATGGTACTGGTCAAAAACCAGGCCCAGGTTTTAACCCACCTTCCCCGAGAAATTTTATTTTAAAATAACCCGGAGATTTTCATTCTCCTCCACTTTATTTTAGAAGGATGTTGAAAATAGTAGGGCTAATTTATAGGGTAATTTATAAAGATTAGAATATAATATAAGATTAGAATATAATATTATATAGAATAATATAATACTAATCAGTTCACACATCAATAATAATATATTATAATAGGTGAGAATATGGCCCTTATACCCCCGGCACTTGCCCCTATATCCAACAGTATTGATAATATTTTTCCTGACAAATATCTGGTACGACTACAGGAAATCCTGATTCGTTCGGGTATGTATGTCAAGGCTTCCGATCTTTTGACCCTGATTTGTGGTGCCGGATTGTTACTGGGGATAATCGTTCTTATCGCATTTATGATAATGGGTGTCAATCCCGTAATAGGTTTCATTATAGGTTTAATTGCCCCTGCAGCCCTCATATTTGGTTGGATCTTCTTTATGATGGAAAAAAGGGTGGATGCCATTGAACAGGGCACACCTGATTTTTTAAGGCAGATTTCATCACTTTTAAGATCAGGGGTGGGTGTAGAAACTGCCATGGAAGATATTTCTAAACACGGGAAAGGTCCCTTAAACGACGAGCTCAAAAGGGCAGTAATTGAAATAAAAATAGGAAGTACATTTGAGGATGCTCTTCTGGGAATGAGTGAACGCCTGAAATCTAAAACACTGGATAGAACATTCCGGATGATCATCGAAGGTCGCAGAGTAGGGGGTAGCCTGGCTGATGTTATTGAAACGGTTGCCGAAGATTTAAGGGCTATTCTGGCATTGCAGAGGGAAAGAAAAGCTAACGTTATGATGTCAGTGATGTTCCTACTGATAGCAGCCATAGTCGCCGCTCCTTTCGCACTAGGAATGATCATGTCATATTCTGCCTTTATAGGATCACTGGGTAAGCCTAATCCATTGATAGGTGCGGCCGCAACGGGAGCAACTGGATACATTCTCATCCACTCGGTAATTGCTGGTTTACTAATGGGAATCGTGTTGTATGGAAGTGCCAAAAAGGGAGTTAAATTCTCACTTGCTCTAGCTCCAGTGGCCTATGGAATATTTTATGTAATTCAGACCCTGGGACCATCTATCCTGGGAATTTCATGATTAGGGAGTGTTACTATGAGAATGATTGATAGGGGAATCAGGAACGACGAAGCTGCCCAGACTGCCGCTGAATATTTGATGATATTTGGAGGTATAATTGTGATTGTTCTGGTGGCAGTAATTTCCTACCAGAATTACGTGAAGGGGTTGGGAGGCAACATAACCAATGGTAGTGAAGTTCAATCCATTGAAAATAACCTTCAAGACATCAACAATACCCTAAACCAAACTTAAAACCATTATAAATATAAAATTATACTCTTTTTTTCATTTTAGAGACGGTAATATTAATTTTTGGGAGTAATTTCTATGAAAATGTTGATAGAGGGGAAGTTGATCGATAAAAATGAGAAAATTGCCGTTGAAAATCCATTTAACAATGAAATTATAGATTATGTTCCTTCTGGTGACGCAGAAGATGTTAAAAAAGCTATTTCTGCCGCGGCTAAAGCAACGAAGTCCATGAAAGAAATGTCTTCCCGCAAACTGTCACGTATAATGTACGACATCCATCAGGAGCTAAAGGAAAAACACCAGGAAATATCTAAACTCATCTCCCTGGAAACCGGGAAACCCATCCGTGATTCTAGGGTAGAAATGGATCGATCCCTGCAAACTCTGTTAATGGCTGCCGAGGAATCAAAAAGAATCTACGGAGAAACAATTCCCATGGATGCCGCCATAGCCGGAAGAACTGCATTTGGATTCACCATTAAAATCCCTTTAGGCGTGGTAGCAGCTATAAGTCCCTTTAATTATCCGGTGAACCTGGCTATTCATAAAATAGCCCCGGCACTGGCTGCTAAAAATACAGTGGTCTTTAAACCTTCCACCAAAGCTCCCCTGGCTGCTCTTAAAATGGCAGAGATTATGGGGCGACATTTGCCTGACGGGGCAGTGAATGCCATTACCGGACCGGGCGGAGTGTTAGGTGACCAGCTGGTAACCAGTGACCAGGTTAATAAAGTATCCTTTACTGGCAGTGTGGCCACCGGACTTTCCATTGCTCGTAAAGCTGGGATGAAAAAGTTAACCCTGGAATTAGGGGGAAATGACCCTTTAATTGTTTTAGATGATGCTGACATTGACGCTGCTGTTCTGGGAGCCGTGGGTGGTTCCTACCTTAATGCTGGGCAGGTTTGTATCGGGGTCAAACGACTCATAGTTCAGGAAAGTGTGGCGGATGAATTCACAGAGCAACTGGTTTCCCGTACCCAGAAGGTTAAAACCGGGGATCCCCTGGATCCTGAAACTGATATGGGGCCCTTGATTGATGAAGAGGCTGCCCTTAATGTGGAAAAGAGTGTTAATGACGCCATTCAAAAGGGGGCCCAGCTACTCTGTGGAGGAAAAAGGGAAGGTGCCTTTTTCCAACCCACCGTACTGGATCATGTACAGGTGGACATGGAGTTGGTTCAAAGAGAGACTTTTGGACCTGTTTCACCAGTGATAAGGGTTGAAAATCTGGATGAAGCTATTAAAGCTGCTAACAGCACCCCTTATGGATTGCAGGCCGGGGTATTCACCCAGAACATAACAAATGCCAAAAAGGCAGTTCGGGAGATCGAAGCAGGTTCCGTGCTCATAAATAAACAACCCACTTTTCGGACGGATAACATGCCCTTTGGAGGATTCAAAATGAGCGGTATGGGTAAAGAAGGGGTTAAATATGCAGTGGAAGATATGACCCGCACCAAGATGGTGGTTATTGGATAATTCTCCTTTGGGTAGATCTAAAGGAAAATTACCCCTGCTTTTCAATCGGAACCCCTGCTTTGAATGAGAATATCTGCTTGAATCAGGATACCCTACTTTGAATCATGATACCTCTGAATCGGTATACTCCTACTTTAAATCAGCAGAAGGCTATCCCCGTTTGATATCCTTCCTTAAAAAAATGTTTAAGTGTCTTGATCCAAATATTTAGCGATAAATTCACTGTAAAAAGTTTTCCACCAAGTTTCTGGATTCATTTAAGGCTTCTAAGGGGATACCATGGGGAAGTTTTCCTAAATCTCCTTTCACGTCCTTTAGAATTCCTTCACCTGCTCCTAAAAACATTCCTTCACTGGTAATACCCATGAAAACTTCCGGGGGAAGTAAGGCCACTGCCACCTGATTTTTTTCCCGGACTTCCAGGTCATTGGTTACCACAGTGATAGCCCTTTGGTGGAGGTTAACATTACACACCAGGAGCTGGTCTGCCTCTGGATGTTTGGAAACACTTAAAATTTCTCCTTTTTTAATATCTATTCCCATCACCGGGTCTTCTATCTCACCTAAACTAATGCGGTCTTTTAAACCAAGGATGGTGTTGAGGAAGAATTTGATTTTGGCCAGGGACTCTTCCAGTTTTGGTTTTTCCTCACGGTTGGCCAGTTCCAGGAATTGTCGGTGCCAGGAATTTCCACCCAGTGCCTCCACGATTTCCGTGGCCTGTTCTTCCAGTAAATCTATTTGGGGGGTTGTAACTATGGCCGATGGTTCCAGGTAAGAGTAGTAGAGGGTCTGTATCTCTGAGGTCATTTTACGGGCGGCTTGTAAGGCCTGTTTCTTGTTCCATTTACCCTTGAGGTTAGCTCCTTCCACCGTTCTCAGGAAAAGTTCAACTGATTTTTCTGCCACTAAAAGTCGGTAATCATTACTAGTATCCCACATTTAAGCACCTGAAATAAATCTATAAAAATTTTTTTTCTTTGAAGATAGTCGTGATGAAGATATCAAATAGATATCTAAGTCAGCGGTTATCTGTAAATCCCTATTTGCCTCTAATTTTTAGATTTTTTAGAAACTCAATATATTTTATACAATCAATTTTATACATTCAAAATTACTTTAGACATCCCCCACTGGGGACTATGGTCCCCTTCTATGTTTTCATATAGGGATGGTTATTGTTTTCATATAGGGGGAGTGTTATTATAATTTGCGAAAATACCGTGTATTGGGGATATTACCCCTAAAATTATCTGATTAATAACCTCTTCTTTAGAAATATTTAAGTATGGGGAAGGTTTTAATTTAATTTAGTAAATGGTGCATTCCCAAATGTATAAGGTGAGTTTGGTAGACTCAGGGTATGTGCCCAAAAAAATGAGAGGTGGAAAGATGGTGGAATTAACGAATCTGTACAACTTAGATGTGTATACCACCCGTGGAAAGTACGTGGGACGTATCCAGGATGTGATCTTAAACATTAAAAAGGGCAGAGTTTCAACCTTGAAAGCTGTGGCCATGAATCCTGACAAAAAAAGTGTGGGAATAAAGGATGTTATAACTAAAAGTATACGAATAGTTCCCGAAGGAGATGAAATAAGACCTCTCAGAGAAGAAGGAACTATAGAAATACCCTATGACCGGGTTCAGGCTGTGGGAGATATTCTACTCATTAGTCCAGAAATAAAGGAAACCAGTGCCCCGGCTGTTGCGGAGACTTAGATCTAAAATGAGGGTTGGCATACTTGGATGTGGCGCCATAGCTAATATTATAACTAATTTTGCCATGGAAGGCAAGCTTGGCGTTGAAATTAAATTTTTTTACGACCGGGACATGGAAAGAGCCGAAAACCTGGCCTCCCAGATAGATGGCCGGGTGGTTCTGGATCTGGAAGACATGCTGGAACATGTGGACCTGGTAATTGAAGCTGCTTCACCCCGGGCAGTGGAAGAAATGGTTCCCCTTATCCTCAAGGGAGGTAAGGATGTTATTGTTATGAGCGTGGGGGGACTTATTAATCCCCAGGTCCGAGAAAAACTACAAAAGTTAGCTAAAGATAACGATTGCCGGATTTATGCTCCTTCAGGTGCTATTGTTGGATTAGATGGAATTAAAGCTGCATCTATAGGTAAAATTCAAAATATAACTCTGGTAACCCGGAAACCACCTCGTTCATTAGGGATAAACACTGAAGAAGAGACTATTCTCTACGAGGGTAAAGCCAGTGAAGCAGTGGCCAAGTTTCCCCTGAACATCAACGTGGCGGCCTCGGTGAGTATTGCTGCGGGTCAGGAAATTGACGTCAAGATCATCGCCGATCCACAGGTGGACCGGAATATGCACGAGTTAAAGGTAGTGGGAGACTTTGGAGAATTCCGCACAACAACCAGCAATCTACGATGTTCCATGAATCCAAAAACCAGTGTTTTAGCGGCTTACTCTGCAATAAAACTGCTTAACAGTCTCAACGAAAATATACTGGTGGGAACTTAAGTTATCTACTAAAAAAGATTCTTACTTCTTTTATTTTATTAAATCATTTTTCAGGGCCTTTTTTATCAGTTAATTTTTTATCAGTTAATGAATAAACTTCTTAAAAACCTAATTTTACCCTAATTTTATTAACTCATTCCATACCAATATTATAATAGATGATGAGGGACAGCTAATTTTAATGCTTATACTTTTAGAATGTCCCTGAGGATTCACCTTAAATTACTAAACCTTAAATTTACTAAAAAGAACAATCCCCCAATAAATCTAAAAAAATCTATGCTGATTACATGAAAAAGTGTGAAATATTTTCCAGTTTAAAGGTTCCCTGCACTTCCAACATTGTTTTAAGACTGGATGGCAGGAATTTCTCCCAATTATCCCGTAAACTGGAGTTTGAAAAACCCTACGACATTGAATTCGTGAAGATCATTACTGAATCATCCTGCCAACTCTTTAAAGAGTTCAGCCCCCGGTTTATCTATACCTTCTCCGATGAGGTTAACCTGCTTTTGGGGGAAATACCCTTTGCCGGGAGGGTTGAGAAGATAGATTCCGTGCTGGCCAGCTTCCTGAGCAGTGCATTTACCCGTGAAATCATGGGGCAGGACAAATTTAAGGAAAAACTTAAGGGAACCAAACCTATTTCCTTCGACTCACGGTTGATACCTTTATCAGATCAGGGGGTGGTGGAGTACTTCCAGTGGAGACAGGCTGAATCCTGGAGGAACTGTTTAAATGGGTATTCCTACTGGAAATTACGGGAAACACATTCCCAGGATGAATCCATGCATATACTCCATAAAAAGAAAAGCAGCCAGTTACACGAATTACTCTTCCAGAAGGGGATTAATCTAACGGAG
>NZ_JARVXG010000057.1:12500-17500 GCF_029848115.1 Methanobacterium formicicum
TCTGTTTGTCCAATCCAGGTGATCATTATAATCTTATGGGAAAAATCCCAATTAACACCATTAGTCCCGGTTGGCATCCTGGTTTTAACTATCCAAATCTAATCATTTGAAAAATAAATAAATTTAAAGTTATATTTGATTATTTCCATGACAATTAGGTATTTAAAAATAATTTAATATGCATTAGGCGGTTTAAAATCTATTTAAAGATTTAAATCACCCATATAAATATATACCTTAAAATATCAATTATGAATGTTGATATTTTGAATAAATCTCTAAAAGTGGGATATTTCAGGAGGTTAAACCATGGTCTCAGTAGATGAATACATTATTGTAAGCTCAAATTACATACCTGGATATGAAATTACCGAAACTAAGGGTTTTGTTTACGGCCTTACCGTGCGCAGCAGGGGTGTAGGAGGTCAAATTGGTGCCGGGATACGTTCCATGTTCGGTGGAGAAATCAAGGAATATGTGAGCATGATGGAAGAAACCAGGGACGAAGCCATGACCCGAGCCATTGACCATGCCAAGGCCATGGGAGCCAACGCCATAATCAGTGCCCGTTACGACTCCAATGATATTTCCGATGTAATGCAGGAGATACTAGTCTTTGGAACTGCGGTTGTAGCCCATAAAGTCGAATAAATGGTATTTATTCCAAACACAAAAAAGTTGACCGTAATCTGAAAAAAATTAATTTGTTAATTGAATGATAAAATGTTAGAAGGTTACCTGGAAGTAGAAGGAAAAAAGATCCCCCGTACTCTACTGGGGACTTCCCCCTTTAGTGGTGCATCTCATTTCGGACATCGTGCCCGATTGTATCTCCTGGATCTTTACCGTAACCCCAGGGCAATGGCCAAGGTAATGATCAAATCCTATGAAATGGGAGTCCGGGGAATCCAGCTGATACCGCATCCACCAGTGGTAGAAGCTCTGGAAATTGCACGTGAAGAAGGTTTCCCCCTGGAAATTATAGCTACCATCCGCCCGGAATCTGAAAGTGAGGATATAAGACTTTTGGCTGATTTAGATGCCCAGGCCATGCTGGTTGATCCCGTGACCACTGACCAGAGAGACTGGGAGGTACTGGGAGAAAAACTGGACCTTATCAAGGACACCGGTGCAGTGCCAGGCCTTGTGACCCAGTTTCCCTTTAAAACCACTCAGGAACTACTAGAATCACCCATACTGAATGATTTCAAGCTTTACATGATCCCCCTTAACCAGTTGGGTTACCTTATGGACTCAGATACCTTTGTACCCGCAGTGAGGGCAGAATTTGGGGAAATGATCCATAAACTGGATAAAACCATAATTGCCATGCACGTGCTTGCTGCGGGAATAATGACCCCGGGTAAGGCATTTGATTACCTTAAAACAGTAGATTATGTGGATATGGTGGCCCTGGGCATAGCTTCCGAGAGGGAAGCAGAAGAAACCTTTTCGAAGTTATTTGAATGTTGAAAGGGGTTCATCAATATTTTTTTTTTATAAGTTCTTTAAATGTTTAATTTTTTTTAATTTTAACATTAAAATTGCTCAAATTAAAGAAAAAACCAAAAATATGAAAGAATAACCCCATAAAAGAAACACACGATTTAATTGCATTCCCTTCTTTCCGCCAGCATCTTCAAAAATTCAGCAGGGTCCTTCATTTCGCCGATTTCCCAGCTGTGAACCACTGGTATCCCATCGATGCACTCCGCAGCCTTCTTATTTTCCATTATAAAAACTGCATCCGTGCCGATCACTGCGGAGAGATCATTAAGGTTGGTGGCCATTTTACGTAGTACCTTCTGGTTCCGGTTTTTCTCCAGATCCGTGATGAGGGGTTCTGCCTTCCTGGAGGTGGCTTCTGCCTGGGCCAGAGCATCAAAGGGTGTTCGATTGGTGTTAATAACCCCAAAACCTAGATCAACCAGTTCCCGGGGTTCACCCTTTTTAACTTCAGTTTCATTTTCCTTAGGGGGAACTGCAAACAGGTTAACTGAAAGGGTGATCCTCATATTAAGTATGCTTTCCAGTAAAAATGCAGTGTCGGGCTGTGCACGTACCCGGCCAGTTTCATATTTATATATTGTTTCCCGTGATACATGGGCCTGGTCTGCCAAATCCTTCAATGAAAGGTTGTGATGCTCTCTCATTTCCTTGACTATCTGGCCGTCAATTTCCACATAGTACCCGCCCCGGTCGGCAAATATCTCAGGATATACCTCTTCCACCACTATGTTCCGCAGGGTTGAAGGTGCAATGACTGGTATGCCATGACGTTCATAGACCACGTCTTCTTCTAAGACTTCTTTCTTGGATTTAAGGCCTACTAAAAGGGGTGAACCAAAGAATGTGCGAGCTACCCTTTTTATTTCCTGGGCATGGGCTGCACTGAACCCGTCCACGTTAACCAGTACCTTCATTAAAAGTAAAAGTAGTTCCTTCCGTGCCACCAGATCAAAACAACTTCTATCATATATATTAGAAGTGTCAAATCCATGCTTGGATAGGAGCTCGTTGATATGAGTGATAATTTGATCTCTATGTATGGGCATGTTCGACATGAAAAAACACCCCGGTGATAGTTTACATGAATGATAATAATTTAGATAGTGATTTATTTAGAGTTTACGTGGGCCTGGATGACACTGACTCCGCCAGTGGTATGTGCACCACATATATATGTAGTGTGATTATGGACCAACTTAAAAGTTGTGGTTTCCGGGTGGATGGACCACCTCGCCTGATACGCCTCAACCCCTTCGCCCCTCATAAAACCAGGGGAAACGGAGGAGTATCATTTAAAATGATTTTAAAATCCAGAAAAGAAGTTCATGAAGCCAAAAAACTAATTCTGGACTTGGTGGAAAAACTTTCAGTTATGGATGACCCTAAAACCAATCCCGGCGTGGTATTTTATGAAGGGGAAATAACCCCTGAACTGGAGGACTACGCCCGGCGAACCATACGCACCATTGTAACCCAGGAAGAAGCTGAAAAGTTGGCTCAGAAAATAGGGGCTGAGATTTTCAAGTTCAAAAAAGGAAGAGGGGTGATTGGGTCCCTGGCTGCTATTGGCTGCCCCCTTGATGATGTTACCTATGAACTTTTGGCCTACCGTGACCCGACCAACTACGGTACACAGAGAAAGGTTGATGCTGATTCTGTACTGGAAATGAACCAGAAAACTTACCCTGATACTTTTGATAACATTGACGACGGTTACATGGCCATAACTCCCCACACCCCCTGCCCCGTGCTTTACGGGATCAGGGGAGAGAGCCCGGAGGCAGTGGGGGAAGCCCATAAACTGGTGAAGGTAACCGAACCAGTGGAATCATTCCGAGTATTTTTAACCAACCAACACACAGATATGCACCTGCAAAAAATAGATTCCATTGACCAGATGAAACAGTTCCAGTGTTACATCATCCAGGGAACGGTTAAAACCCAACCAATGGTTATTGAAGGGGGACACATAATTTTCACCCTGGAGGATGATTCCGGGGAGATAGAATGTGCCGCCTACGAACCCACCAAAAAGTTCCGTGATGTGGTACGAAAGCTGGCCCCTGGAGACCAGCTGGTGGTCTGTGGTGGAATTGGAAATAAGGGCACCCTCAACATGGAAAAGATTGAAATAACTGATTTGGCCAAGGTATGTGAATATCTTAACCCCCTCTGTGAATGTGGAAAACGTATGAAGTCCGCAGGGAAGAATAAAGGTTATAAATGTCCTAAATGCGGTAGTAAAAAAAGTGTGGAGGGGAAAGATGAAGAAATCAGAGAAAAGAGAGAAGTTAAAAGAACTATAAGTAAAGGTTTTTATGAAGTTCCTCCCTCTGCCCGTAGACATCTGAGCAAACCCCTGGTCAGGGGTTGATTTGGGATAGTAATCCTAATCTTAGAGGTCCCTTTTAATCTTAATCTTAGAGGCCACTTTTATTCCTTAGATGCATAATTCCTTAGAGGTATAACATGATCACCCAAGATATTGCAGAATTCATTGGTTCAGTGAACTATCAGGTCCTCCCCCCGGAGGTTATTGAACAAGCCAAGCTATGCTTTCTGGATTTTTTAGGGGTCTCACTTCGAGGTTCTCGTAACAAGAGTGGACAAATTATAAGAGATATCATACCCCCTGGAGGTAAATCCACGGTTATCGGAGGAAGTACCTCCCATGCCCCTGATGCTGCGCTGGCCAACGGGGTTTCTGCCCATTGCCTGGACCTGGATGACGGCCACCGGTTGGCCCAGCTTCATCCCGGGGCCTGTGTAATACCCGCGGCACTATCCCTGGCTGAATCAGGTAACAAGTCAGGAAGAGAATTTATAACATCCCTGGTGGTAGGATACGACGTGGCCATTAGGTTGGGCAAGATTATAAACCCTGGTCACCGTCAGAAAGGTTTCCACACCACCGGTACCTGTGGAACCATTGGCGCAGCAGCAGCAGCAGCGAAAATATTAGATCTGGAGGGGGAAGAAATTTTAAATACCCTGGGACTGGCCGGGACCCAGGCTGCAGGACTACTGGAATCAGACCATGCCGGAAGTATGGGCAAACACCTTCATGCCGGCCGAGCCGCCCAATCTGGAGTTTTATCCGCATTACTGGCCCAAAAAGGTTTTACCGGAGCCCAAACCATTTTAGAAGGGACTGAAGGATTATTTAATGCCATGGGTGATTGTACAGGAAAAAAATATCCTGATCATGATGATAAGGCCAGGGAATCAACTTCCGGAAACTTTGAAATTTCAGGGGTTTACTTCAAAAAATATCCTGTCTGCCGACATTTACATTCCTCCCTCGAGGCCACCCTCCATATCCTGGAGAATGAAAATGTTAAAATCCAGGATATTCAGGATATAACGGTTGAAACCTATGATATTGCAGCCAAACATGATGAGTATCATCCTGAAACTGTGGAGGGTGTCCGGCAGAGTTTACCAGTGAGCATGGCCCTGGCAATTTTAAAGGGGGGTTTAAATATTGAGGA
>NZ_JARVXG010000057.1:22500-45000 GCF_029848115.1 Methanobacterium formicicum
TATCGGAGACTTTTTCCCCCGCTTTATCTGGGGAGATACAGCCATGGCTCTGCCAACCACCATACCATCCATAAACTCCTTTGCACACCCAGAAAACATTCTGATTATTGCCATATTGGTAGGTGTTATACACCTGAACCTGGGTTTAGCCATTGGAGCCTACAACAACATAGTCCGTGGGGACATGAAAGAAGCTTTAGGAGCCCAGATTGTGTGGTTCATCCTGGAAGCAGGTGTAGTATTACTGGCATTAGGCTACCTCTTATTGGGAGGTGGAATACTGATGTACGCCGGAATAGGCGTCCTGGTATTAAGCTTAATCATGCTGGTGTATTTCAATGGTATGTTTGGAATTATGGATGTGTCCGGTTTCCTGGGTAATGTTTTATCATACGCCAGGCTCCTGGCACTGTGTCTTTCCACCGGTGGGATAGCCATGACCGTGAACATTCTAACTGGAATTTGTGCGGAAATGATCCCATTGATTGGAATAATTATTGCACCTATAGTCTTTGTTGGAGGACAGATTGCAAACCTGGCCTTCCAGACACTAGGAGCATTCATAAACGCACTGCGTTTGCATTATGTTGAGTTTTTCGCTCAATTTTACATTGGCGGAAGCCAGAAATTCAAGGCCTTCCGCGCCAAAAGAAAGTTTACTAACATAGGAGGAAAATAACATGGTAGAAGTCGCTTTAGGAACAGCATTAGCAGCAATCGGCGCAGGATTAGCCGTCGGTTTTGCAGGATTAGGATCAGGTTTAGGTCAGGGAATAGCAGCAGCAGGAAGTGTAGGTGCTGTGGCCGAAGATGAAGACATGTTTGCCCGAGGTATCATATTCACTGCACTACCCGAAACCCAGGCTATCTACGGATTCCTGATTGCAATACTCCTCATGGTATTTACCATTATGGCCAACAAAGCATTACCCGCATCATTAGGTCTGGTAGCAATAGGTGCTGGAGCTGCAATAGGATTCGCCGGTCTCGGTTCCGGTATGGGTCAAGGTATTACTGCATCTTCAGCAGTAGGAGCAGTAGTTGAAAATGAGGACATGTTTGCCCGAGGTATCATATTCACTGCACTACCCGAAACCCAGGCTATCTACGGATTCCTGATTGCAATACTCCTCATGGTATTCGGTGGAATTCTGGCAGGATGATAAGATGAGTGCCGGGACAGAGAAAATAGTCTCAAGTATAATGTCTGATGCTCAGATAAAAGCAGAATCCATATTAGCTGAAGCTGAAAAGGAAAAAGAATCCATTCTCTCTGAAGGCGAAGCACAAGCAGTTGCCGAAAAAGAAAAAATCTTAGAAAATGCTGAAAAACAGGCACAAATGAGATATCAACAGATCATCTCAGAAGCTAAGATGAACTCCAGGAGAATGGAACTTGAGGCTCGAGAAGAAGTAATAGAAGAAGCATTCAAGAAAGCAGAAGACAAGCTTAAAGAATTAGCTTCTTCAGATGCGTCTGAATACAAGACATCACTTGAAAAAGTAATCATCGAAGCTGGTACAGAAATTGGGGGAGGCGATATGGTAGTCCTCGTTAAAGAAAGCGATGTGACTAAAATAAAAAGTTCCATACCCTCCATTGAAAAAAGTATCAGTGATAAAACAGGAAACCCCACTAAACTGGAGATGGGCGAAAACATCAACACCATTGGCGGAGCAATTTTGAAAACCAAAAATGGTGAAATAGAGGTTAACAACACCATCGAAGCAAGGATGTTAAGATTTAAAAAATCTCTAAGATCTGAAGTTGCCGGGATACTGTTCAAATAAATAGGGGAGATTTCATATGGTAGAGGACATTACTTCATTAGTCACCGGACTGGGATTCCCCTCTATTGAAGCTTTTTTAGCGGCAGTAATTCTAGTAATAGCAGTTTTCGGAGCAATTGTAGTTATATCAACTATAAGGCCTGTTTTGGGAATGTTCCCTTATACGTACCCCAATGCACGGGTAAGGGCTAGAATAGGAAGAATATTCACTGAAAAACAGTTCCAGGAAATTATTGAAGCTGGAAACATTGAAGAAGTGAAAAACTATCTAAGAGGATTCCCAGATTTCGCAAAATACATTGACCAGTACCCATTGGAAAAAGCTCTGGATGCTCAACTTGCTGAAAACTACGACCTAGTAGCTAGAATAACCCCTGAGAACAGCCGAGATGCTTTCAAGTTTCTCCTGAAGAAATGGGACATCAAAAACATTAAAAGCATAATAATCGCCAAGGAAGCAGGTTTAAGTCCTGAAGAGACCATGGATCTGGTAGTTCCTTTCGGTGATCTGGCCGATAAACTGGACACATTAATTGACGCAGACAGCATCAATGAAGTGTTAAGTGCCCTGGAAGGAACAGAGTACACTCCTCTCCTTGAAGATGCTATTCCCACTTACCAGGAAACAGGAATGCTACTACCACTAGAAGCCTCACTGGACAAATATCTCCTGGAAAACCTTCTTAGAACCGTAAGTACTCCTGAAGATGATAACACATCCTACCTCAAAAACTACGTGGGAAACATGGTGGATGGATCTAACCTTAAAATCATCTTAAGGGCCAAAGTGGATGGGCTGAAATTCGAGGATATCGAACCATACATGATCAGTGACGGTTACCAGATAAGAGAATGGAAACTGAAGGATCTAATGGAAGCAGAAGATGTTGCTGGTGTAATAAGTGGTCTGGAAGGAACAGATTACGCTCCTATCTTGGCTGAAGCCATGGCCACCTACAATGAAACTGGCTCCATAGGGGCCTTTGAAAGTGCACTAGATAAACACGTGGATGAAACTGCTAAAAAAATAGCTTTAAAGAACCAGTTCGGAATCGGACCTATGATTGGCTTTTTAAGCAAAAAGGAAAAAGAAATCAAAAACCTGAAAATCATTGTCCGTGGTAAACGTGAAAAAGGATACACCCCTGCTATGATTAAGGAGATGTTAATATGAGTTCAAAAATAGCAGTAATGGCCGATCCGGACACTGTAACCGGTTTCATGTTAGGCGGTATCAAAGATGGGTTTCCTGTGGAAACTGAGGAAGCAGAAGCCAAACTAAAGGAACTGGCCAAAGAGTACTCCATTATAATAACTACTGAAAAAATTGGAGACAACATCCGAGAAACAAT
Organism: Methanobacterium formicicum; assembly: GCF_029848115.1. Taxonomy (NCBI): domain Archaea; kingdom Methanobacteriati; phylum Methanobacteriota; class Methanobacteria; order Methanobacteriales; family Methanobacteriaceae; genus Methanobacterium; species Methanobacterium formicicum. The sequence continues at coordinate 25,644 of NZ_JARVXG010000057.1, forward strand.
AGATAGAATAAGCAGTGAAAGTGCACTGCCCATGATAATTGAAATTCCAGATAAAGAAGGCTCAGTAGAACGGGAATCAGACCCAATCAGAGAGCTTATTAAACGAGTAATCGGGGTTGAGATGGTAGAATGACTGCCGAAGGAAAGATAATAAAGATAGCGGGTCCGGTAATTACCGCAGACGGTATGAAAGGGACCCAGATGTACGAGATGGTAAAAGTAGGTGACGACAAGCTCATCGGTGAGATCATCGAACTAGAAGGCGACACCGCAACCATCCAGGTTTACGAAGAAACAGCAGGGATGAAACCCGGAGAAGCAGTGGAAAGTACAGGAGGACCACTATCCGTAGAACTGGGACCAGGAATTATTGGTTCCATCTTTGACGGTATACAGAGGCCACTGGAAACCATCAAACTCGCGGTGGGAGACTACATTGAAAGGGGTGTGGATGTACCCGCACTACCTAAAGACAAAAAATGGACCTTTAAACCCATAGCCACTGTTGGCACTGAAGTTAAAGGTGGAGACATCCTGGGTGAAGTACAGGAAACCTCTGCTGTGGTCCAGAAAATAATGGTTCCCCCAAGGGTCAGCGGTACCTTAAAGAGTATTGTTGGTGAAGGTCAGTACACTGTGGTAGAGGACATTGCCGAAGTGGAAACCCCTAAAGGCCCAGTTAAAGTGCAGATGATGCAAAAATGGCCAGTTAGGGTTGGTCGACCATACAAAGACAAATTAGACCCAGACATACCACTGGTAACCGGTCAAAGGGCGCAGGACACCTTTTTCCCTGTGGCTAAAGGTGGAACCGCAGCCATACCCGGACCATTTGGATCCGGTAAAACCGTTACCCAGCAACAGCTGGCTAAATGGGCCGACGCAGACATCATCGTCTACGTAGGATGCGGTGAAAGAGGTAACGAGATGACTGAGGTTCTAAAAGAATTCCCAGAACTCGAAGACCCTAAAACCGGTAAACCATTAATGGACCGAACCGTGCTTATTGCTAACACATCCAACATGCCAGTGGCAGCCAGGGAAGCCTGTGTGTACACCGGTATAACCATAGCTGAGTACTTCCGTGACCAGGGATATGACGTAGCTCTAATGGCTGACTCCACCTCCCGATGGGCTGAGGCCATGAGGGAGATCTCCGGACGACTGGAAGAAATGCCTGGTGAAGAAGGATACCCTGCCTACCTGGCATCACGTCTGGCACAGTTCTACGAACGAGCCGGCCGAGTTAACACCGTGGGAACTGAAAGTAAAGTTGCATCAGTCAGTGTAGTCGGTGCAGTATCACCACCTGGTGGTGACCTATCCGAGCCAGTTACACAGAACACCCTGCGTATATGTAAAGTGTTCTGGGCACTGGACGCATCACTGGCGGATAAACGTCACTTCCCATCCATAGACTGGCTCCAGAGCTACTCATTATACGTGGACAGTGTGGAAGCCTGGTGGGAGAAAACTGTGGGTGCAGACTGGAGAGCATCCAGGGACGAAGCCATGGCCCTCTTACAGAAGGAATCTGAACTTCAGGAAATCGTACAACTGGTAGGACCAGATGCCCTGCCTGACCGGGAAAGGATCACCCTGGAAAGTACCCGAATGATCAGGGAAGACTTCCTGCAGCAGAACGCTTACCACGAAGTGGACACTTACTGTTCCCCAACCAAACAGTACCAGTTACTGAAAACTATTATCCTCTTCCAGGAACAGGCCACTGCCGCCCTGGAACGTGGAGCAGCCGCCGCTGATCTAACTAATTTACCAGTAAAGGAAGAAATCGGTAGGATGAAGTTCATCCCTGAAGATGAATTTGACGCTGCCATCAAGGATATCCAGGATAAAATAGTTAAACAGACTAGTGAGGTGTGAAAATGAACGCCAATATCAAAACCAGAGAATATACCACAGTCAGAGAAGTGGCCGGTCCCCTCATGATTGTAGAAGGCGTTGAAGGCGTTGCCTACAATGAAATAGTGGACATTGAAACACCCAACGGTGAAATGAGAAGAGGACAGGTCCTGGAAGTTAAAGGGGACGTTGCTGTGGTTCAGGTTTTCGAAGGAACCAGAGACCTCAACACCGCCACCACCAAAGTACGATTCACCGGAGAAACTGCCAAAATCGGTGTTTCACTGGACATGCTAGGACGAATATTCAGTGGTACTGGAAAACCCATAGACGGCGGACCTGAAATCATCCCTGAAAAAGAACTGGACATTAACGGAAGCCCAATGAACCCTTCTGCCAGGGAATTCCCCGCAGAATTCATTCAGAGCGGTATCTCCACCATAGACGGAATGAACACCCTGGTACGTGGACAGAAACTACCTATCTTCTCGGGATCCGGTTTACCACACAACGAACTGGCCGCCCAGATCGCCAGACAGGCCAAAGTGCTGGCTGAAGAATCAGAGTTCGCAGTTGTATTCGCCGCCATGGGTATCACCCACGAAGAAGCAAACTACTTCATGCGGGACTTTGAGCGAACCGGAGCTTTAGAACGGGTGACCGTGTTCATGAACCTGGCTGACGACCCCGCCATTGAAAGGATCATCACCCCCCGTATGGCATTAACCACGGCCGAGTACTTCGCCTTCGAGCATAACATGCACGTACTGGTTATATTAACCGATATGACCAACTACGCCGAAGCTTTAAGGGAAATTTCCGCAGCACGTGACGAGGTCCCTGGACGTAGGGGTTACCCTGGTTACATGTACACTGACCTTTCCAGCCTGTACGAAAGAGCAGGCCGTATCGTGGGTAAAGAAGGTTCCATCACCCAGGTACCTATCTTGGTGATGCCTCAGGACGATATCACCCACCCTATTCCGGATTTAACCGGTTACATAACGGAAGGACAGATAGTGTTAAGCAGGGACCTGCACCGTAAAGGTATCTACCCACCAGTAGATGTGTTACCATCACTATCACGACTGATGAGTGGTGGAATTGGTGAAGGACAGACCCGTGAAGATCACAGTGGTGTGTCTGACCAGCTTTACTCTGCATACGCCGAAGGACGTGACCTTCGTGACCTGATGGCTGTGGTAGGTGAAGAAGCTCTAACCGAACGTGACCGTAAATTCCTGGCCTTTGCCGATGACTTTGAAGGCAAATTCATCACCCAAAGCAGGGACGAAGACCGGTCCATTCAGGAAACCCTGGACTTGGGTTGGGAGTTAATGAGCTTACTACCCGAAGCAGAACTTAAAAGGGTACGGGCCGAACACATACCCAAATATCACCCTGACCATAAATAACCCCCTTCCTATTTTTTAGGAAGGAAAACGAGGGATAAAATGGCACAAGAAATGATAGAAGGCATCAATCCAACACGGATGGAACTTCTAAAACTAAAACAACGGGAAAAACTCGCAGTTAAAGGGCACAGTCTCCTCAAGGAGAAAAGGAATGCCCTGATTATGGAGTTTTTCAACATCCTGGAACGGGTTAAGGGATCCCGGGACGAAGTCACCGTGAAACTGCAAGAAGCCTACCAGGACCTAACAGCGGCCCAGGTAATGATGGGCGACCTGTCTGTTAAAAAAGCTGCCATGTCCGTCACTGAATCAGTTGATGTGGACATCGACTCCCGAAGTGTTATGGGAGTGGTGGTACCGGTAATAGAGTCAGAAATTTCCCAAAGGACCATAGTAGAGCGTGGTTACGGATTTATGGACACCTCCGTCAAACTGGATGAAGCTGCCAAAAAATTCGAAGAATCCATTCAGCTCATAATTGAACTGGGTGAGATCGAAAAAACCATCATGTTACTGGCCAGTGAAATTGAATCAACCAAGAGGCGTGTGAACGCCCTGGAACATATCATCATTCCCCGATTGGAGAACACTGTCAAGTACATTGAAATGCGCTTGGAAGAAATGGAAAGGGAAAACTTCGTCAGGTTGAAAATGATCAAAAAGACCATGGAAGAATCTGAGGAGGCTGTCAATGGTTAGAATAATCACCAGACTGGATCAGGTTAAAAAGGAGCAGGAAAAACATGCCAAACCTTCCCTGGACTTTGAGATAGGTAATATCTCAGGTAAAGTCCGGGCCATAATCGCTGCTGAAGAAAAGGAATTCAAGGCAGGGGAAACCAAACCAGTCCAGATCAAAAAGATCGACATCAACGCTAACCATATCTGTTTTATCAGCGCCTACGGTACCAACAAATACGGACACACCATGGCCGTGGGAGAGGAAACATACCTCCCCATAAGCATGGAAAGAACAGCAGACCACGCACTTTTCGCGGCAGCTCTAGACTACAAAGTAGAAAAAGATGATTTATTAGGCGTTTTAATACTTCTACCCGTAGAAGTTAACTTCTAAAGGTAGGAAAAAGAAGTGTCTGATAAAAAATCTCCTATTTTTTTTAATTTTTAAAAATAATGCGTTTTTAACAACTTATTAGAAAAAGTAATTAAAATCCACCTAATCTAGTTTTAATGTAATTGTTTAAAGGTTTTTTAGCATCCATAACCTGTAAAAGCAAGTCATCAATCATGTATTTGACTTCCTGGTAAGATTGGACAGTGGTGACGTGTTCTACTTCCAGTTTTTTCAATTCCTTTACTTTGGATTTACCACGAACCCGGGATACTATTCCTGGAGATCTGCCATTGGCGTAATCCTGATTTATTTTGCGTCTTTTATCTAAAAAATCACGTTTAACATGTTTAATGTCTGATTTAATACTCTTTCTCAGCTCATTTAGAATCCTTTCTCTTTCATTTAGCTCAGCTAAAATTCGTCTGGAATCAGCAATGGAATTGGCTTCCAGATCAATGCTGGAGATTTCTTCAATTAAAAGCAGATAATCTTTCAGATTCATTTAATGGTACCTTTAGATGGAGGATATTCAGTTTACTTACATTTTAAGAGCACTTATCGTTTTTAAGGAGTTACATCCAAAAGTATCTTAAAGAGATCTCCTTCAACTTCACACTGAGTTTTTAGGTCATCATTCTCCTTTTCCATTTCCCTTACTTTGTAGAGGATGTTAGTAAGGGAGTAAGTGTTAAAAACTCCAGTGGCATTATCGGGTTTTGATGAAATTAGAACGATTAGTACATGGTTACCCTGCACCAGCACATTGTAGTTTATGCCGTTTATGTAGATGGTGTCTGATAAGCGAAGTAATAGTTTAATATGTTTAATGGGAAGTCCACTCTTGCTGATAATTTCCTTGATCTTGTCATTTTCCCGGCACTGTTCAATATCAATTTCCACTTCTAGCCCCTCCATAAACTTCACTGGCACATTTAATAAAGCATTGCTTTATATTAATAACGAATTTTAGCCACCAAAGACAATTCAATTAAATATTATAGATCACCCCAATATATTCTTACCTATGAGTAGAGGAGATGTAAACCGGGAAGAGAGACTCTTAAAAAAACAGATCATGGTGTTGAACCGTCACCTTCCCCGGCGAAGAAAAACCCTGAAGGAACTTTTAGGGGAGGAACGGCCCCATGTACTGGGTAACGATGGGACACGCCACCGTTTCAAGAAAAAAGAACTGGATAAAATCTCATCATTCATTTCCCCGGATAAATGGGGACAGTTGAAGTTGCCCTTGTACATCGAGATCAGTTCCGAGATGAACGGTTCCCGTATAAAGGGAAAACTGGAATGCCGAGTGGTATGCCGGATCCTGGAAAAGGAAGATTGTGGTGAGGAAATTTATATTTACCGTGCGGATGTAAAGGTAGTTAGAAGGGAGTTACCCACTACCTCGCAGTACATATTTCTGGTTAAATAACACCCGATTATGGTATTGAACATCAATCTAACTGAATATAAACCATTGAACTGAAGCTTAAGCAATCAATAAAACTGATTAAAGGATGCATTTATTTATGGGATTAAAAAGTATGTGGCAAAAGGTAAAATCATTTAACTTGGATTTTCTATATGATTTTGACTGGGAAGAAATAAAAAAAGACCCGGATAAGATGGCCAAGGTATCCATGCTAGTTTTTGGAGCCGAAATAATGGTCACCGTGGGTATTGTCATTGGAACACTGATTTTTATTTATATAACCATATTTACCTGAATAATAATGGATTAAACCCTATTAAATCAAATATCCGGACTTACTGCCCGGTAAAGTTGATCAACCTTTTTTTGGGCGGAAGTCATTATAGCTTCCGGTGTAGGTCCAGTACTTAAAACTGTGACCATGGGTTCTCCCTCTTCAATGATAACCCCTGGATGGGGTAGGTCGTAAACTCCAGGGAAGTGAAGATCACCTACCAATGATCTTTCCAGGGCATGGACCACCATTTTAACTGCAAATTTCTGGGGAGGAGGAACTTCCGGAAGTTGCCCCTGACATGCTTCCAGATGGGCTTGAGCCATGTTTAAGTTAAGTGATAGTTCTGCACATTCCCAGGTACCCTGTACTCGGGGGTTTACTTCAATTACGTATAACTCACCATTCTGGTTGATGAAATCTACCCCATTTGAGCCCACCAGGGATAGATGGTCCACCACTTTTGTGGCCATCTGGGAGATCTTCTGATCCAGGTTAGTGAGGGCTAGTTCACCGTGGGAAACTTTATCCCCCTCATTAACCAGACCCCTGGGATAGGGTACCAGGTTTCCACAGTATCCAAAGGGTTCCTTCTGACCCAGAGTGCAGTCCCCAATGATCTGTTTAGTGGTAAGGATAGTATGGGCCTCATCAGGGGTGGAGAGAACCGATGCACTTACATTTTCACCCTCAATAAATTCCTGAAGTAGCCACTGGGATAAATTTACCTCTTCTGGTAAACCAGTTACTCCCGAACCATGACCCTGGAGAATCCGAACCCCGTAACCACCGGCCCCGGATCTTGGTTTTAAAATGAACTTCTTTTCGGGGGCATTGCTGATGATTTCCCAGACTTCAGCATTATCAGAAGGTAGATATGTCGGTGAAACGTTGAAATATTTGTTAAGTCTCTGGAAAAGGGCAAATTTATCTTCAACTCCATCTACTTCCATGTTTCCAATAATTTTGCGGGAAGGGAACCATGAAGGAGATGAACCAGCCAGGGATATAACACCATCTACATCCCCTACCATTTCCAGGGCTATTTCTCTCAAAAGATTCGGATTGAAGTTTTCTGAAAACCTACCACATGAAATACCGGGTTTCTGGTCCAGAATTGATTCTACCCGGTCAGCACAAGATCCCAGATCCACGGTCCCAAAATAATCAGCAGAGTAAACAGTGTATCCTAACCTTTTAAGGGAACAAGCCACAGCACGGGTGTTAACACCCACTACCAGAATGTTTTCCATGAGATTACCCTTTAAAAGAATGTTTATCTTGTTAAAAATAAAATAGTCCCGAGCGGAGTCGAACCGCCGTCGCCGGTTCCAAAGACCAGCAGGATTACCACTACCCTACGGGACTATACTATAAAAGAGGCTGCCCATGCAGCATTTCACTTTTCTGAATGAAGTGCTATTTAAACTTATCTGCATACTAGGATCTAACTGATTTAAATGATCCTGGTTTGGCCTTCCTATCGCAATTTACTTTCAAACGACAACTACGACATTTTCGGGGATTACTGGTGGGCATGAACTGCTTTTTCCCAACGAGAAGACTGTGAACCCTTTCAATAAGAGATTTTATATTATTTTTGGCTTCCTGGTCAAAATAAGCTGACCAGAAAATGTTATCCGTCCCTCTCTCCCGCAGGGCCCCGATTATTGTTCTATTCTCTTTAACCATATCCTGAAAGGCAAGACAGTACCCCCAGACCTGGTTTATGGAAGACTCATAGGCCCGGGTACCTGGTTTATCATCGATTATAATGAATTCCTCGGGAGTCATCCAGACTTCATCAATGAATCCCCTAATCCCATAATCAACAGAAACCACTGGAAGTTCCCTTGATAAAAGTTCTGCGGTTTTAGAGGTCTCCAACATCTCCTGAAAGGTGGCAGGCTCCGCATCCTCCTGGAACTCTGCTTCTAACCGGGCATGTTCCTGGGTGCCAATAACCATTTTTCTGGTGGGCTGGACCTCCACACCCTTAACATTTTCCAGGTATATGCTGTATTCACAGTATCCCTGCTTATTTAACCAGCTGATAGGGAAGTTGTTGTGCCCCTCCATGACCATCACCTGGGATATCTCCGGATGGGGTTGAGACTTGGTTTTAGGCATTTAAACACCATCACAACCGTATTATATTATTATTTTAAAATACGGTAATTGGTTCATCTAATGTAAATTGAATTATTAATTAATATTGTTTAAAAATGAGTAAATAAATATGGGGTAGAGTATTTGAAAAGTATTCACCCGGAGCTTAATCCTCCTTTTCATCCTCTTTCTTGGTAAGGCGACTTTTAAGGACAGTCCAGATGTCCTTATCTTCATTATCATCCTTATTTTCAATATTCTCATTGATTTCGTCAGGTTTCGGTGTTTGGTCCGAAGGGGGAGAATTTTTATTCTGTTGCTGGAGTTTAAGTTTCTCGGTGAGCTTTCTTTCCGCTTTCAGGGCATGGATCAGTTTTTCCCGGTCACTTTCCAGGGATTCGATCCGGTCCTCCATTTCCTTCTCCTTTCTGCGGGATTTGTTATGTTTACTGAACAATTCCTTGTAGGTTTTGGATAGCTGGCTGTGTTTCCACTCCAGATCTGCAAATTCAGTTTCATACTGTTCCAGTTTGATCTGGTATTCATCTTCCTTACTGGAAAATTCCTTGAATTCACCATCCTCAGTGATGTACTCTTCCAGATCCTTCTGGGGTATGATGAACACTTCCATGCTGCAATCCAGGTTATCGGATCGTTTCAGGGGAACCAGGTACTGATTGTACTCGTAGGTCTTCTTCTGGCCTCCCACTGTTTTTTTGGTCTTTTTCTTGTAGCACTTGACCGCAGATTTGACTAGCTTCACCATGTGAAAAAACTCTCCTTTATCTATACCCCTATTGGTGAGACAGTCTTTTATAGTTGATGATGATATCACCACACCTCTCCCGGTTTAATACAATAAACCGGGTTATTGCATTTTAAAAAATTATTGCATTTAAAAAATACCAAACACTGCATATACCCCTCTCCGCGATACAAGAGATAAATTTTTAAGTTACCCCACCGGATTGACCCTAAATCCGCATCATCAGTAACTTAAATCTGATTTTAAGACATTTAATTTTTTATTCCAGATATAAAAGAACAAACAAAGTTTATAAGAGATTTATGTACTATAACTATGGTATACAGTTTAAATGAGGAAAACTATGAAATCTGATAAAAAAATACTGGGATACGATCGGTTCCTGATGATGGCCCTCCTCAAGGAAGGTCCCCTCACACTGGAGGAACTGGATGACAAGACTATCCTCTTTTTATCCCTAATCTGGTACCAGCAGGTGCCGGAAAAAGGGGAACCACTAATGGAAAGACTTTTCTTCACCCTGTCTCATCTGCGTTCTGAACTGGAAGATGAACGAAAGGATAAAAGAATTGGTAAAACTGAAGAAGAGTGTGAAAAACTTATTGAAAGTGGATGGGTCGCCCTGGTTGATCATCATTACTCCCTGACTGAAGAAGGAAAGAAGGAAGCCCAGAAATTTGTGGACCGCATGGAGAAGAAGGCTTCCCTGGTACGGAAGGACTTCTTCAAACCGGATGCAGCTGCCCGTAACACCACAGTACTGGATGCTTTCCTGGCCGTGATGAAGTTAGGGTCTGGTCTGGTCAGTGGTAGCGTGGGGCTGACTGCCGATGGTACTGATGCCACCATGGACACTGTTTCCGCCTTCATGGTCTGGCTGGGAATCAAATACCACCGGGAAACCCTCTCCACCCTCCTGGTAATATTCGGATTATTCTTTGCCTCGGTCAGTATTGGTTATGACTCAGTCACTCATCTTATAAGCGCATTCTACGGTACACTAACTCCAATGGGTATGCCCTACCTGGTGATAGCGGTGGAAGGAATTGCCATCCTGGCCGCAGTATTCCTATTCTACTACCAGCGCTACGTGGGAAAGGTGAATTCCAACCTGACCCTTATTTCCCAATCTGTGGATTCTAAAAACCACATATTTATCGGCCTGTCAGTTATTGCCGGTGCAGTGTTCACCATGCAGGGAATTTACTTCGTAGATGCCCTGATCGCACTGTTCATCTCGGTGGGTATATTCAAAGACGCGGTGGACCTACTCCGGGAAGCTATATCGGCCAGGAAAGGGGAAGAAGAGGATTATTCTCAGTACCGACTGCCCATGGAGGAGTGCTGGGAGGAGAACAAGCTCCGGGCCTTCCAGAACTGGATACTTTACATACTGTGGACTGGTGACCGTAAAACTCGGGATGAAATCATTGAATCATTGCAGGATGCTTTCAACCCCAATAATTACATCCCTGTACTTTCCGAGCTTGATGCCACCTGTTCCGATGTCCATGACTTTGATGGTGACTGGGATAACATGACCCGGCCCCTGGTGGAACTGGAGTTACTGGTACTGGAAGATGAGTACTTCCGCCTGACTGAAAATGGTAGCCAGTACCTGCAGGACTTTGTGAGTAACTTTGACTACTACGATGTCCATGTCTCCGACACCATACTCCTGGCCATGGCTGAAGATGAACTGCATCACCCTGAAGGTCAAAACTAGGACAGATCATAGTATGAATAAAATAAATAGGGATTTGATTATCCCTATTTAAATTTAATTATCCACATTTATCTTCACTATTTTTTAAACTGTTATTTCCATTAAAAAATGTTTAAACAAAACTAAATAAATATGGATTTTTAAAGTCTTTTTCTGGATTCAATCGCTGCACTTGTGATTTGCCTGTATTTAGTCCTTAAATATTCCATGTTCTCCTCAATAAGTTCGTTGATGAATCTTTCAACACTCTCATCGTCGAGAAAATCGCGTATCCTGTAAAATCTAGCCATAAAAAAGATCTCCTAATAACAGAACCTATATTGATGAGCGGAGTTTATATATTTATGGTTTTCCTGGACGTATACGAACTGTTCGGGTCAATGGAGAACTCTTACCTTCAAAAGTTTAATTCGTAGATTATTAAGTAAGAGAAATTGAGAATAGATTGATTGGCTGGCCTTAATTTTGATTGATTTTAAGGGCACAACAAGTTTTCCCCGGTAAGATGTTATTTATTTTTGGCTTCCAGGAGCTTTTTAAGCTCATTCATTTCTTCCTGGAGTCTGTCTATCTTTTTATCTAGAGATTCCAATCTCTTTTCCATTACCGTTTCCTTATCTTCGGTTTGTTCAAAGAACAATCCAGTTATTTTAAAAGCAGCATAGCTCACGAAGGCCAGGCCACCAATAATTATGATTAAAGTGGCAAATCTCCCACCGACAGTGTGGGGATAGATATCACCGTAACCCACAGTGGTGATGGTTATCAGTATGTACCATAGGGCATCATCCAGACTGTTTACACTGGGGTTCACTCCGTATTCAAAGAAGTAGAACAGTATTGCCCCGGAGATTATGACGAATATTAGGGTTATAACACCGTACTCCAAGTCAGCCCGTTCAATGTAATCAAAGAGGCCCACAATATTCCTTCGCAAAAGGGATAGTATTTTGATCAGGCGGAAATATCTGAATATTCCGGAATATCCCGCCAGGAGAATTTCAGGCACCATACCAATTATATCGAACCAGTTGTTCTTCAGGTACTTGACCCGGTCATCAGCCTGGTAAAGCCGGTGCACAAACTGGGAGGCTAAAATAAATACCACAATTAAGTCAAATAGAACAATAAGCTGGTAAGTTTCCGAGTTCACCTGTACAAAGATTATACCAGTTAACAGGATAACATCCAGAAGAGTTAACCCAATTATCACCGCATCAGTAATCTTTTTTACTTCCCGGCTTCCCATGAACCGGTTTAAATTTATATTTTTCATGCAAACCTTTGTTTTGATTAATGCTCCCCTATTAAATGCCAATTGAATATTCCGGATGGAAATGTCCAAAAGACTCCCTGTTGATTCATTGTACAAGGATTATAGTGTGATTTTACTAGGATAAATAGGGTTTGTTTGAGGAATTGATTATCATTACAAGATAACCTATGTTGATTACTTCGTAATATAAGGCCATTTTAGACCACAATATCGGCATATATTTTTACCAAAAAATAATATTTTAAATTCGTTAAATTTCCATATAACGAAATTGATTAATAAACTTTCATTCAGTTGCTATGGTAAATTTATATTTATTGAGGTCATCATGATTATTGACTAATTCTGATAAAAGTACCTAATAATTAATTTGAACAGATCCAGTAGAATGCAATAAAAGGATTCATTGAGTTTTGGACTGGGAAAAGTGGGAATTATACGTATCGGAAATATAGTAAAGAGTTTCTTGATGCTGATTTGATTAATTTAATTATAAAAAGAAAGGTTTTTATACTAACAACACATTTGTAAAAAAAGAATTTAGGAAAATAAAAAAAATTCCAAGAAAATTTGGAAATGGTTAAATTGAAAAATCTTATGGAATAGAAAGAGGTAAGTGAATTTATATAAAAAATACAAATTTTTCAGACAAAAATCTCTTTATAAATTTAATAATAAGTTCTTTAACATTCTTCTTATATTTCTGACTATAAGTTTTTATTCTATTATATTCTGCATGTATGCGTGATTTAGTTATAAACCATTAAAATATGTATAATTTAGTTCAAAATCAGGATCTAATTCTAAAGCTTTATTAAAACATTTTAAAGCTTCTTGATCTTTACCAATATCTTCTAAGACTCTACCCTTGTTGTACCATGCTTCAACATTATTAGGATCTAATTCTAAAGCTTTGTTAAAGCTTTGTAATGCTTTTTGGTACTTACCACTATCTTTAAATGCATGTCCCATATTCGTCCATGCAGAAATACAATTTGGATTAATTTCTAATGCTATTTCATAGCATTTTAATGCATCATTATATTGACAGAGAACTCCAAAAGTATTACCTTTAACGTACCAAATGTCAGAATCATCTGGATTTATTTCTAATGCTTTATCATAAGATTCTAACGCTTCATGAAACATGTCAAGTTCCATTAACGTAATTCCTTTATTGTACCACGTTCCAGCAGCTTTTGGTTCTATTTCCAGTGATTTATCGTAAGCTTCTAGTGCCGCCCTATTATTCCCCAGTGCTACTAAAACTCCCCCTTTACCATGCCATGCTTCAGCATTATTTGGTTCTATTTTCAAAATTTCATCATAGAGTTCTAATGCTTCTTGTAATTTACCTTCCCTAAAAAGTTTAAAAGATTTTTTAGTGAATGAGGTTTCATTAGATCCATTGAACAAGCCTATATAAACACCTCCTAACCTGTGGGTTATTCATTTTTTTAAATGAATAAAATATATTTAATATGCTTTAGATTCTAAAACGACATTATAATGGGAACTTTAACATGACATGATAGCAATTTTAATCTCTGTAAGTGCTGCTGCGGTATGCACTACCCCATTTGATATCACCTCTTTGCATAATTCTTTTGCAGCTCTAAAATTTTTACCTGCATCTCTCATAAGATAATTTATAGCCTCACCTGCTTCATTATATTTACATCAAACTCTGCTCTTTTTTGCTGAATATCAACGAGGATATCAGGATCATCACTAAGGCAAATACCGCGATTATGATGACATCCAGATATACCGGCAGCACTGACTGGTGCAGAATTATACCCCTCAGGGCATCCACCCCGTAGGTCAGGGGGTTGGCGTAGACTGCTACCTGTAACCAGCTGGGAAGTCCGGTTATAGGGAACAGTGCTCCACTGAGGAGGAATATGGGCATTACAATGAAGCTCATTATGAGGTTGAAACCCTCCATACTGTCGGTGAAGGATGCAATCAGAAGTCCCAGCCCAGAGAGTCCCAGGGATATGATGATTATAACCAGGATTGATCCCAGGAGAATGGACACATCCATGGGGACACTGACCACGAAGGATAAGAGCAGTAGTATAACACCCTGGATAAGGGCCGTGGTACTGATTCCAATGGCCTTTCCCATGACAATGGCTGGACGGGAGATGGGTGCCACCAGTATCTCCTTTAAGAATCCAAACTGCCGGTCCTGTATCACCGAAAGCCCGGAGAACACTGAGGTGAAGAGGATGGTCTGGGCAATGATTCCCGGGTAGATGAAGGCCTGGTAACCACCGGCTATGTTCCCGAATCGCATGGCTGATCCCAGGCCGGTTCCGAATATCAAGAGCCATAACAGGGGAGTTACCACCGAGGTAACAATACGTGAACGGTAGCGCAGGAATTTCTTGTTTTCCCTGAGCCAGATGGTGTAGATTCCCTCCAGTTCCGCCATGATCATCCCTCCTCCTGGATGGTTCTACCCGTGTATTTCAGGAACACGTCCTCCAGGTTGGGGTGTTCCAGTTCTATGGAGTAAACGAAGATCTCATGTTTATTGGCGAAGTTCACCAGCTCTGCCACCAGGTTTTCCCCCCTCTCCACCAGGAGCTTGATCTCCGAATCCATAACATAGGTTTCCTTTACAAAGTCCAGTTTTTCCACCAGCCTGGTGAATTCTTCCAGTTTGTCCACCTGCATGGTGATGGTATCCGCCTTAAGCTCCCGTTTCAGGTTGCGGGGCGAATCAGAGGTTATGATCTGTCCCTGGTTGATGATTGATATCTCATCACACAACCGGTCTGCTTCTTCCATGTAATGGGTGGTCATCAGCACTGAGACATCCTGGTGCTGGTTTAATTCCTTGATATATTCCCATATACTCTCCCTGGTCTGGGGGTCCAGTCCCAAGGTTGGTTCATCTAAAAAAAGCACTTTAGGATGGTGTATAAGTCCCCGACCTATTTCCAGGCGGCGTTTCATACCCCCAGAGTAGGTTTTAACGAATTCGTCGGCCTTTTTACCCAGGGCAATGAGATCCAGTATCTCATCGATACGCGTCTGACGGACGTCTTTGGGCACACCGTAGAGTGAAGCATGCATTTCCAGGTGTTCACGGCCAGTGAGCATGTCATCCAGTGCCCTGGATTGGAAAACAATTCCAATGGATTCCCGAACCTCTTTGGGCTGTTTCTTGACATCGTACCCATTGACGGTGGCTGTTCCACTGGTGGGATGGAGAATAGTGCACAACATTGATATCAATGTGGTTTTCCCCGCCCCATTAGGCCCTAATACTCCATAAACACTGTTTTTAGGTACTTTAAGATTCACACCGTTGACTGCCGTGAAATCATCATATTTTTTGGATATGTCCTGGGTCTCGATAATGTATTCCATGCTTTTCCTCCCTGTAAGTTGCCCTTAAAATCCCAGTTAAAGTTATCTTTAAATAAATGTGTTTCTGGTAAGATTTAATCGTTATGCCCCATTTTGATATTAATTTTATGGTTAAATTATTAATTTTATAAAATCCATATAAAACACTAGTTTAAGTAAAAACTGAACCGGGGGATACACTTATCATTGTGAAACTGATAAAATCAGAGGGGATAGCCCACCATTCTTATTTTATTGAGGCCAGTGGCCGGGCTATAGTGGTTGATCCACGGCGTGATGTGGATATCTACCTTAAAATGGCAGAAACAGCGGGATTGGACATAACCCATATTTTTGAAACTCATCGCAACGAAGATTACGTTATCGGCTCCCTGGAACTGGCCCAGGCCACCGGGGCGGAGATATTCCACGGGAAAGATCTGGAATTTGCCTACGGAACCCCGGTAAGTGAAGGAAACACCTTCAAGTTTGGGAATGCTGAGCTAGAAATATTGGAAACACCCGGCCACACACCGGAAAGCATATCACTGGTTTTAAGGGATAAAAATGTGTCTGATGATGCCCAGATGGTGTTTGCCGGGGATTTGATCTTTGCCGGGGAAACTGGGCGTATCGATCTTTTAGGGGAAGATAAAAAGAGAGAAATGGCGGGTTTACTCTACGACAGTATCTTCCATAAGATCATGCCCCTGGGTGATGAGACCATTCTGTGCCCGGCACATGGGGCGGGTTCCGTCTGTGGGGCAGATATACGTGAACAGGATTACACCACCCTGGGTTATGAAAAAAATACCAATCTCCAGTTACAGTGCACCAGTAGGGATGAGTTCATTCAGATGAAAGTGGCGGAAGAACTTTACACCCCGCCCTACTTTAGGAAGATGGAATTTTTTAACCAGAATGGAGCTCCATTACTGGGTAGACTACCTTATCTTCGGGCTTTGACCCCTAAAATCCTGAAAAAAATGAAAAATAATGGTGCACAGATTGTGGATGTCCGTAAACCCACCAGCTTTGGTGGGGACACCTACCTGGCAGTTTAAATATATGGCGTGATGGTGTTCCAGCCTTTGCTGGCTGGTTTTTGAATTACCAGGACCCCATTATCCTGGTGGATGATCAGGACCATAACTGGGATGAGGTTCGCCAGGCACTGGTTAGACTGGGTTTTGATAATATTTACGGTTATCTGGCTGGTGGTTTCCCTAACTGGTACCTCCATGCCGAGAAGATTGAAACTCTGAAGCTCTGGAGTGTGCAGCAGTTAAAAGAAAATTTAAAAAATGATTTTTTCCTTCTGGACGGGCGTATGATAGATGACCGGCAGGAAGGCTACATAGAAGGATCCCACCACATATACACTGGTGAGGTGCCCGTGAGGATATCAGAAATCCCCCGTGACCATCCAGTGGTGGTTTACTGTGACTCTGGATTTAAATCAACCCTGATATGCAGTTACCTTAAAGGAGAGGGTTTCACTGATCTGACCAGTGTCCTGGGCAGTATGACTGCCTGGAAACAGGCAGGTTACCCGGTAGTAAAGGATTAAACTGGCAACAAATCATTTATCACTTAATCAAAGTATTACATTGCATTAAATCCGTAAAATACCCCAATATATAAAAATAGCAGGTGATACCTTTGGATATTTTGAAAATTCCGGCCATGGAAAAGGAAGAGTACGATAGATTTATCGCGGAGGAGTACGTGAGTAGAATTGCCTTTAAGGGAGATTATCCCTACATTGCCCCATTTTTGTATGTTTTTAATGGGAAAAATATCTACTTCCTCAGTACCCAGTACGGTAAAAAGGTGGAACTTTTCAGGAGCAACCCCCAGGTGGCAGTGGAGATTGAAAATTACAGTCCGGACCTTTCACACTATCGTTTCGTGACACTGCAGGGTAAGATAGATGAAGTTGACCAGGAGGAGGAGAAACTTCAGGTACGGGAGATGTTTGTGGATCTAATAAAAAACAAAGATCTCTCCCCAAATATATTGGCGGCCCTGGGTCATTCCCCCGAAGACCCCCTGGAATCATTAATCCATAGTGAAAAATCAGTGGTGTGGAAACTGGTGGAGGTAAAGGAGATAGTGGCCCTTAAAAATTCATGATATCTCCACTTCCATATTGGGCACAGTTTATTAGCAAATCTCACCCCAAAAAGGGATGTATAAGTTATAATTAAACAAAGTAGGAGAGCCTTTTAAATAAAAAATGGAGGATTGATAAGTTTATGGAAAATTTTAATTTAAGGGAAGTTCCTCGCTTAATTGCTTCTATATTGATAGTTTTCTTTTCCGGTGCAGTGGGGAGTCTGGCCACTTTCCCGGAGATAACCACCTGGTACGCTGCACTGGCCAAACCAGCCTGGACCCCACCTAATGAGTGGTTTGGACCAATATGGACTACTCTTTACATCTTAATTGGAATAGCACTTTTCCTGGTGTGGAGACAGGGATGGGATCGGCGTGATGTGCGGTTTGCCATAGGAATATTTGCCGTTCAGCTGGTACTGAACATCCTGTGGTCACTGGTGTTTTTCGGATTGCACTCCATATTAGGCGGATTCATAGTGATATTCTTACTGTGGATAGCCATACTGGCCAACATGGTCGCATTCTACGTTTTATCCAAACCAGCCGGACTCCTGTTAGTTCCTTACATAATCTGGGTTAGTATCGCATCCTACCTGAACTACAGTGTGATGTTATTGAACTAGAGGTTGTACTCCCCAACCCCTATATCTTTTCACTAATAAAATCAAGTGGAGATGAGGATATATGGGATATTACGATATGAACAAAGATGACCGGAGAAAGTTAGTGCTGCAAATGGAGGATGAGATAAAACAGGACCTCCAAAACAGCCAAAAGCGTGACATCCTCCATTATTCTGCAGATGATGATGTTTACATTAGAAAAAATGTTTCCGGCATTATGGGGCGGATTTATCGAAAGGGCCTCTTTAAAGGAGAAATAATTGAAATTGTTGGTTATCTTCTGGAGAATGATGACGATAAGGTTCGTCAGACTGCAGTGTAGATTTTAGGTGAGGTGGGGAAACAGGATGCCAGTCCTGTTTTTGATTACCTAGAAACTGCCCTGGAAGATCCCCACCACCGGGTTCGAAATTCAGTCATGAGCTCATTGAAGGTTATGGGTGAAAAAAACCCTCAACCTACCTTGAAGTTTGCAAAAAGATTCATACACCATCCTGATCCTGAAGTGCGTAAAAAGGTGGTTCATGGAATTGAACTGCGGGGTAGAACTCACCCTGAAGATATTTTACCTTTATTAGAAGAATTCCAAGATGATGCCCATCCCCAGGTGAGAAAGATGTTAATTCATGTCCTGGGACAGATAAGTTACAAGGAAGGATGTTTAGAAAAGGTGACTTCAGCCCTTAAAACCTGGAAAAACAAGGAATTAGTGGAAGATACTATCCCCTACATTTTGGATGTGCATAAAAAATACCCCTTCAGTGCTCTGACACCAGAAGAGGCTGAAAAATATTTAAAAGAAAATTTTAGTCAATAAATCCACCATTAAACCCAATAATCTGGTATTTATTTTTCATAAAACAGTTCCTGGAATTTGATGGTGTATTGGGTACCTCTGGTGCGGTCAATCTCCATTTCACCGTTTAATTGATTCACCAATGTACGGACCACCAGTAAACCCAGTTTCTTGGATTTTTTGGGATCAGTATTTTCTGGTAAGCCAATTCCATTATCGGCAACTTTGAGGACGTAAAGCCCATTATCTGATTCTAATTCCACCTTAATATTACCCGTTCCCTGGGGGAAGGCATGTTTGATGCTGTTGGATGCCAGTTCATTGATTATGAGGCCACAGGGCATGGCGGTTTCAATACCCATCTCTCCACGGGCAATATCTGTATCTAAGGTGATGGATCTTTTATCCACACAATAAGAATTGAATATATCCTCTAAGAGTTTATTTACATAGTTTCCAAAGTGTATGTTGCCCATGTTCTTGGACTGGTACAGGTTTTCGTGGATCATGGCCAT
>NZ_JARVXG010000057.1:50000-67500 GCF_029848115.1 Methanobacterium formicicum
GCCGCTACCGCCACTACCACCATTACCAACAACAATAACAGGATGTTTACTTTCCTAGATCTTACTGTTTCTCTAATTAAATCGCCTCCAGTTTGGAGCAAAAATACTGGTTAATTACTAACAAAAATTGTAAATCCATTAATTATCCCTAATTCACAATTAAAATATTTTTATATTATTATAGATAGTCCCCCGGTTATAAGAATATTTTCCCAAATTACACCCATATTAATTGGAGGATTTACAAATGGTGAATTAAAATAGTCCCTCTGATTTACCCTTAAATCCAAAAAATATGCTCATTTACAAATATAAAATTAATTTTCGGCCGTGTTTTACTGCCTTAATTTTTCCTGCACTTTATTACTCTCCAATTCATTTAAAGCATTTGATGCAATCCATTTAGCACTCTTTGAATTGATGTTATGTATTTCTCTGGCAACAGTAATTGCTTTCCGGTTCAAAGTACTGTTCTTCTTACCAATATGTCGCAAAGCCCAATTTACGGCTTTTTTCACATAATTACGATTATCTGTTGATTTTTTGATTATTAGGGGGAAGAACTGTTCAAATTTCTCATCGGGGGCTTTCTTATCATGGACTGCCAATACGGCAATCAGGGCGAAAGCCGCTCTTTTGGTGAACTCCTCTTCACTTTCACTCCATTGAAATATTTTTTCATAGGCCCAAGGAGTCATACGGAACAGTTTCATGCAGCACTGGTCGCAGATCTCCCAGTAATCAAATTCAGCCACCCATCTATCCATCTGTTCGGAGGTTATTTCTTGAGGATCTTCCACCATACAGGCCAGTATCCTGGTTTCTCGGTAGCCTGCCTCCCAGAGCTGTGCTGCCAGTTGGTGGTTTTTGCCCACCGTCCGGGCAATCCTTCTAAGCTCAGGGATGCGAACAGCATAGGTCTTCTGGGGATTGATTCCAAAACGAGCCATTCCCTCCACATCCTCAGGGTTGGAAAGTGATTCAAGTTCCTGGATGATTTCACGGTAATTCATTACTGCCCCTCTTTTCTGATATCTAACTTGACTTTACTATCTTTATTTACATTTAGCCCAGTAACCCCAACTGTAGGGTCATACCAACAGAATGAGAATGGTGAGTGATATTATGCTAAGTGCGGTGCTCAGGAATATACAGGCGGCAGTGACCTTTATATCCAGGTCGTAGGTGATGGCCAGAGCCAGACTGAGCATTGCCGAAGGCATACCTGCCTCCACAATGGTCACGGTTCGATCCAGACCAGTAAGACCCACCAACCCTACCACTAACACGGCAATTAAGGGAGATATGACCAGTTTAAGCAGGGAAACAAATGAGGCCACCCCAAAATACTCTTTAATACCCCTAAATTCCAATGACAGACCTAAAGATAACATTATCAATGGTATGGCCGCACCACTGAGATAACCAAGGACACTGGGAATCACCGACCCCAAAGGGGCGTGTAGCAAATTGGCAACTATCCCCAGGATAACTGCCAGTAACGGTGGGAACAGGACGGAACGTTTGAGGATATCCTGGTACCGGCCACCATACATCACCAGGAAGAAAACTCCGAAGGATATAAAGAGTATGGTGGAACCCACATCATAAAATACTGCCCTCACCAGTCCTGCAGTTCCAAAAACTCCCAGGGTAACCGGATACCCTAAAAATCCGGAGTTGAAGAGGGTGGATGCTGCCACCACTCCCCATCTTGTTTTGGTGGAGTAACCCTGGAGGTAAGTGAAGAGATAAGCTATTACCCCTGATATCAGGCCCATGGTGATACAGATGAGGGTAATGGTCCCAAATGTTTTCATATGGGATAGATCGGCATGGTACATGGCCAGGAAGATCAGGGCAGGGATGGCGATGTTTACCACGATTTTATTCAGGGTCTGGGTATCTTCTGCCTTCAAAAAATCAAATCTGCGGCATATGTAGCCGATGATGATCATCAACACAATGGCCAGGATGGTTTCATAGGAGTTCATGTGATCTAACTATTTGTTGTTTCACCATTATATCTCTAAGAATTGATTTATCCTCCCGGAAATAATTTTTTTAAATTCTTTAATTGACCCCTGCAGAAGTTATAACCTTTTAAAATCAATTATTATCAGTTAGGACTCTTATTTACAATTTTAGGAATAGGTTAAAGAACTAAACTTTAGTTATTTAAAAGGTTGTCGGATGACAGTTTTTAGTTTTTCGGGTTTGGTGCGCCGTAGGTCACTGATGTATATTTCGTGGTGCTTTCCCCTTAACTGGTAACCTTTATTCTCTATGAATTCGTGTAATTTTCCAACTGCGGGACCTTCAGCTTCACCATAAGGCCCAATATGCATTATCTGGATAGACGAGCCTTCTTTAAAAGTTTCTAATCGAAGTTTAGAAAGTGAAGGTAAATTTTTTTTCTTTTCCAGTTCCTTTACCGCTTTGTCTATCAATGAATCATTTACTACTGGGGGTTGCCTGATCATTACTGTCCATTTCCAGGAGTTTTTATCGGCGATGGTGAATTCTTCCATATTATCGGTCCACCATAATCCTTCCAGGGGCATGACCACGTAATCCTGAGATTTCTCCTTTTTACTGATGAATTTAGTTTTATATGAAACCGGGAAAATGGTCTCCATGGCATCCTTATATTCCTGGGAAGTGTTAGGGTCTCCCTGGCCATCTATCATCAGGAACTTCATTTCTGGTACATCCACCACCGCCACTTCACCGGTGGAAGGATAGTAAAATTCCTTGTTCTCTTTTTTTAAATCGATTTTGGTCATTTAAATTACTCCCTGATTAAATTAGTTTAATTTATTATCAATTTGTTTTGATTTTTTTTATCTCTGCTTTGTTTTGAACTAAATATCCCATTCCCATAGTTATAACTGGTATTATGAGGTAGGTAATCCCAATATCTGCCATGTAATCATTTAAAGTCATTTGCATGGGACTTACTGGTAAAAACATAATTAAATCAATTATTATGTTGATTAAAAACCATATCACACCGATTAGAATGCTTTCCTTTACAAATTCCCTTTGAATGCTTTTTAAGTAGGTGCAGGCCAGTAACACCGTGATTATGGTCAGCGCCAGCGGCATGATTGATTCAAAAAGGGGGTTTCCACTGGTTTTAAGTGGGTAGATGAAAAAGGAAACCACAAAGGGGATCAACCATATTAAGAAGCCAAATAGGATTATTTTCAAATATCGATTCATAATTTTACCCCCAGTTTTTTTCCATCCCCATCTATCTAAAAAAATAGTTAAAAAGGATTTTTGATGCTTATTTCTTCATCACGGGGAAGCACATCTCAGTTACCAGTTCACTTTCTGGAGTTTCGTTGGGGTCAGAGATGTAAGTCTCCAGGGGCGGTCCCACAATTTCGTAACCATTTTTATAGGCGTATTCTGCCAGTGCACCTATGGCCATGCCACATTCACTGTAAGGACCCTTATAAACAGTTGATAAAACCAACTGTTCCGGTGTTGTTTTTATCTTCACCCTTCCTTCTTCTTCTGCCTCACCAGCAAAGGGCATGGCTATTTCGTACTGGAGCTCTTCCACCGGTACTTCCTGGGGACTGTTGAAGTACACCCCGAATGGTGGGCCCATTATCTGCAGGCCTTTGGCCATAATAAACCCGACCACTTCCCCCATGAGGACTGGTACTTCCTCATAGGATCCCTTGTAGTTTATGTACGCCACCTGTCTTTCTGCAATCTTCTTTTCATTTATTTCCATTCTTCCACCTCTACAGATTTTCTTCCTTTTTGATTTTCTCAATAAATTGTTCCACCCAGGCCACCTCGGTTTTAAGTACTGCCAGGGGCCTGCTGAAAAGGGCAACCACATAGTAAGGGGCATTTAACTTTTCCTGAGTCTTCACTGAACTTTCCAGGAATTTAATCCTGCCCTGGGCGGATTCTACATAATTTTCTAGGCAGTTAATAACTTCCCGTGGTTTTAAATAGTTAAGATAGGCCAATCCCAGATCAAAGGAGGAAATCAACTTTTTATTCCAGGACAAAAGGTCCCGGAGTTCTGTTTCCATGGTACTTTTTCCCGAGGAAGTTATGGTGAAAACTTTCCGGGAGGGTTTCCCCTCTACCTTTTCCAGTTTCGATGTAACCAGTTCCTTCTTTTCCAGCTTCTTTAAGACATAATAAATTGATGAAAAGCCTATAGGAGTCCAGTTACGCATCCCCCATGCTTCAATGGTCTTTTCAATCTGGTAACCGTACTGTGGTTCCTCGTAGAGCAGGCCCAGTATGGCCACCTCCAGATCTGATATTCTAGTCATAGAATATCCTAAGTATAGAGTAGTATATAAAGATTTCTTATTGAAGTTGTGAAATATAAATTAAAGTAATTAAACCTGGAGAAATTAAAAAAAAGTAGTAAATACTTATTTTTTTAAAGGATTAAAGCATAAAAATAGAAAAAATTAGATTAAATGATTTTCCTAATTTGTATTAATATCAAAAGAATTACCAGAAGAAGGGACCATACCAACATGGCAAAATAAGTTAATTTATAGGCTTTAAAGGCCTCCCATGTTTTTAAAGGCTTTATTCTCTGTACATAAAATGTAATCAGGCCAGATAAGTTTATGCACACCAAGTTCACCAGAAATAACAGGAAAGCCCCTGTGGCCAGATAATAATATCCTGATCCCAATAAAAGTCCAAAAACAGACAAGGGAGGGAGTAAAGCCACTGCCACCATAACACCGATAAGTGCACTGGACACATCAGTAGTGAACGCTATTGATCCCGCAATACCCGATGCAAAGGCCAGGACTATCCCTGCCAGGGCAACATCAGTTCGGAGCGCTATGGCCGGAATAGAAGGATCGAAGTTGACCACGGCTCCTATTATTACCGCTATGCTTATAGAAAGGATAACACCAGAAATGATACTTTTTAAAGAAATAATAGCAAGATCGGCATCCCTAAGTACAGTTGCCAAAGATAAGCCCATATTCGGACCCAAAAGAGGTGCAATAACCATAGCACCAATAATAACCGCCACATTATTGTTCAAGACACCAATACTGGCCACCAATGACGATAACATCACCATGATAAAATAAATCTTAGTGGGTTTACTTACCGACAAAACATTGGAATATAATTCTTCACGACTTATTCTCTCTGCAGCAATTAATTCATTACTATTCTGAGATTTTAAGCTATTATCATCAGATAGTTCATCAATACGAGGTATAGATGCTTGCACCGGGAGAATGAATATTCTAAACCCATCCAAGTGGGAGAAACGTTTTTCCAATCGATCCAAGATATTTTCACTATCTTCAGTAGTCAAGAGAATTTTAAAAAGTGTTAAATCATTGCCCAACCCCATATCCAGTATTTCTAGAATTCTGTCCTCCTTTAACATCCCCACTACTTCTTCATGGTATCCTCGAGGAATAACTACCTCTATTAACCTAAGGGTCATGATAAACACCTTCATTAATCATCTAATTTCATAATCGAACCACATCAAAAACACCTTGTCTCTGGAAAATCAGGATAATGAATACTGTTAACAATATAATCCATATAATCAAGGCAATATTAGTCATTTCTTCAGCTTTTCTGAGTTTTTCGGGAATGATAGGACGTATTCTCTGAATAAGGAAGGTTATAATCCCTGCTAAATTGATACACACCAAGTTCACCAAAAAGAGTAAAAAAGCTCCAGAAGCCATATAAAAATTTCCAGAACCTAAAAGTAACCCAAACGTGACCAGTGGGGGAAGTAAAGCCACAGCCACCATAACCCCCACCAAAGTGGTTCTAAAACCTCGAGTAAAAGCCAGGGCACCCACAATCCCTGAAGACAAAGCCAGAGTAACACTGCCCAACCCAACATTAGTTCTCAGGAAAAGTTCAGGTAGGGTTAGATCCACTACTGAAAAAAGGCCGATGCAAGTTGATATTAACAAGGCGGTTATAATTCCAGTTAAATTAGTTTTAAGAGCTTCAATAGCCAGATGCAGATCCCCCAACACTGTTGCCAGAGCTAAAGCTATGTTGGGTCCAAAAAGGGGGGCTATAACCATGGCCCCAATGATAACCGCCACATTATTATTCAAAACACCAATGGCCGCTACCAGGGAAGAAAGTACAATCATCACAATGTATACCCTGGAAAGACGAGACATATCGGAGATGTCTGCATAAATTTCCTGACGACTTAAACGGTCTACCAGTTCTTTAGAACCCAACCGATTAACTAATCCTTCTAAAATAAAAGTATCTTCTTCTGTTTCTTCAGACAGGATTTGTGAGGGTGTTTCCGGTAAAGGTATAGATGCCTCAACTGGCACCAGAATAACTCTAAATCCTTCTACAGTAGAGCAATGCTTCTGGAGTAGATTGAGTATAGCTTCGGTTTTTTCACGGCGAATCAATATGTTTAAAATCATTTGCCCATCTGTTGAGTCCGCATACCACATAGAAAGCACATCATACCTTTTTAAAAGTGTATCTATATTATGGTCCCTGTTTCCTGCAGGTATTGTTACTATGATTAAACGATAAGCCATTTTACCATCTTAAATGATTAACACTATAATATTATGTGACTTTATCATTATCATTATTGTTTAATAAGTCTCATAAATTAGCTTAATGATTTAGTTTTAGAGTAATTAGTGAATCATTTGATCAAAATAACCACTTAACAGCCCAACCATCATAATATAAATAATAAATCCATAATATTGAATAATGGATGTTTGTTAATAATATTTAATTTAAAGCGCATAAGGATGGCTAATGAATGAAAACAAGGATTAAATCAAATATAGTTTTTTACAATACCCTGGCCATCATCACCGGAATGTTCTGTGGGATAATAGCAGTTGCCTTCCGATATTTAATATCGGGATTTCAGTATTTGTTTTTCAACGAATTGGGGTCATTTTTAGATTTCTGTTATCCATATTACATTATAATTATTCCCGCCATAGGCGGGATACTGGTAGGGCTTTTAACACATTATTTTGCCAAAGAAACAAAAGGACATGGCGTTCCGGAAGTAATGACTGCAGTTACACTTCATGGGGGTAAAATAAGACCTATAGTTGCTGGAGTCAAAGCCATTGCTTCTGCAATCTGCATTGGTTCTGGTGGATCTGCAGGGAAAGAAGGGCCCATAATTCAGATTGGATCCACCGTAGGATCCACCATAGCCCAGAAACTGAAATTAACCCCCTACCAGACCAAAGTCCTGGTGACTTGTGGTGCTGCCGGGGGGATTGCAGCTATCTTTAACACCCCCATTGCCGGAGTATTGTTTGCTCTGGAACTTATACTAAGAGAAGTAAAGCTTAAATCATTAACACCTATTATTATATCCGCAGTTTTTGCCACCATTACGGCAAAAGTCTTATTGAATTATTTAGGAGTTGAAGCAACATATATTTTCTTTTTACCTCAATACACCCTGAAAACACCTTTGGAAATCATATTTTACCTATTGTTAGGACTGGTAGCCGGAGTTGTTGCCATAATTTTCACCAAATCCCTTTATGGAATAGAAGACATCTTCGAGAAAATAAAAGCACCTGAATTTGTAAAACCAGCAATAGGTGGTTTATTTGTGGGTATCATTGGTCTGATCCTTTTTCTATCTTCAGGTAATCCTTACGTGTTTGGAATTGGATTTGAAACCATGGATATGTTGTTTGGTGGGCAAATTGTGTTTGCAGTAATTTTTGCTTTGATCTTCTTGAAGATAATAGCAACTTCCCTCACCTTGGGCTCTGGTGGTTCTGGAGGAGTTTTCACACCCGCCCTATTCATTGGTTCCATGACTGGTGGTGCCTTTGGAACGGTGATTCACAAAATTTTCCCTACCATAACCGCAACTTATGAAGGATACGCCATTGTGGGTATGGCTGCCGTGTTTGCCGGCGGAAGTAACGCAATTTTAACTGCAATTGTCCTGGTCTTCGAAATGACCGGTAATTACATGATAATTTTACCGGTAATGCTGGCCTGTGTAATAAGCACTTCTTTTTACAAGTTTTACATGGAAGATACCATATACACGGTGAAATTAAGACACCGAGGAATCATAATTGAACAGGAGATGGACGTAAACCAGATGAAGACCATTACGGTTCAGGATATTATGAATACAGAAGTTGAAACAGTTAATGAATATTTATCCCTAAAAAAATTATCCGAAAAAATTATAAAGACCGGCCATATGGCATTTCCAGTAGTCAGGGCTGGAAACTATTTAGTTGGTATTGTGACCCATTCGGACTTCGATAAAATAGGTGAAAATGAACATGAAACACTGAGGGTAAAAGATGTGATGACCACCGAACTATTCACTGCCCAACCAGATGAAAGGATTGAAGATGTCCTGATTAAAACCGAAAATGAGGAGTTATCCCACTTCCCAGTTGTGAATCCTAATAAACCCCAAGAGATAGTTGGATTTTTTACCAAAGGAGACATTATCCGAGCGTATACAAAAAAAAGAGCAAATTAAAATTTAACCACTAAAAAAATCATTTAAACATTATTTACAAGATAAATACTCTTAAATTCCCAGAAACATCACTGATCCATCCACCAACCAGTTTACCCCTTACATTTATTTAGGGATTTAAAAACAGCACTGGGACAGATAGCCATTACCTATCTTTCCGGTAGCCTAAAAACAGCAGTTTCTTCTGTCATGGCTTAAAAAATTGGGATCTACTTTTCTTTGTTTTGAAAAAGGTTTTGGTAAATCTGTCTTTAATTGTGGCCAGTGTGTCCCTTAAAATACAGTATTTATAAATATATGAATCCAGAGTAAAACATGGACCATATTCAATTAAGGAGCAAGATGAATGACCACACCTTTATTAACTGATGCCGTTATAATTATTGGTTTATCAGTTATTTCACTGTTATTATTTCGTAAAATTAAAATCCCTGCAATTTTAGCCTTTTTTATCACAGGATTACTGGCTGGCCCCCATGGACTGGGACTGGTGCCCATTGATGAAGTAAATATTCTGGCTGAACTGGGAGTGATTTTCCTACTGTTCACCATAGGAATGGAATTTTCCCTGGAGAAATTCTCCCAGATCAAAAGGTATGTACTTATCGGTGGCTCCCTACAGCTTACGCTCACCCTGGCCGCAGTGTACTTTATTTGTTTAATTTTGGGCCTTAATACCTCAGAATCAATTTTCATAGGGCTTTTGATTTCTTTTAGCAGTACAGCAGTAGTATTACGATTGCTTCAAGAACGGGACCAAATTTACAGTATCCATGGACAGATATCCCTGGGTATTTTAATTTTTCAGGACATTGCCGTGGTTTTAGTTCTCCTTTTCACCCCATTACTGGCAGGGGTGAGTAACGGAGCTTTTAACAATCTACCTGTGTTAATAGCAATGGGAATTGGTTTGGTGGTGTTCACCATTATCAGCACTAAATGGATAGTTCCCTGGCTCATACACTCCATAGCTCGTTTCAAGAGCCGTGAACTGTTCGTGCTGACTATTATCTTAATATGTTTTGGAGTTACCTGGATAACTTCCAGTATCGGTTTATCAACAGCATTAGGTGCATTTTTAGCAGGATTAATAATATCCAACACTGATTACAGCCATCAGGCCCTGGGAAATATATTACCCTTCAAGGACATCTTCATGAGTTTCTTCTT
This sequence comes from Methanobacterium formicicum, assembly GCF_029848115.1. Lineage (NCBI taxonomy): Archaea > Methanobacteriati > Methanobacteriota > Methanobacteria > Methanobacteriales > Methanobacteriaceae > Methanobacterium > Methanobacterium formicicum. Next base: position 59,695 of record NZ_JARVXG010000057.1, read on the forward strand.
TGTATCCATTGGAATGTTGCTGAATATCGGTTTTATTGCTGAAAATATCCTCATAATAATCCTTATCGCCCTTATTGTCATCATTTTAAAGTCATCCCTGGCGGGCATAACTGCCGGGCTGTTAGGATTATCCTTCCGGGTCATGATATTAGTTGGTTTATTATTAAGTCAGATCGGGGAATTTTCATTCATCTTAGCAGCAACTGGACTCCAACTGGGACTAATTAATCAAGAGTTTTTCCAGATATTCTTAGCTGTTTCCGTGATTACCATGTCACTAACCCCCTTTATTCTGGCTGCTGCTCCACGAATTTCCAATTATTCCGATAAATTACCCCTACCAGAAAGACTTAAACATGGATTTTATCCCTTTCCTTCACAGACCGAAGAGGTTTTAAGTGATCATCTGATAATTGTTGGATTTGGTATAAACGGGAAAAATATGGCCAAAGCTGCTTCAAAAGCGGAAATACCCTATGTGGTTGTGGAAATAAATCCCGAAATTGTGAGGAATGAAAAGGCCCACGGAGAATCCATTCATTTTGGTGATGCTGCCCACGGAACTGTCTTGAAAAACATTAACATTGAAGAGGCACGGATAATGGTGGTGGCCATCTCCGATGCAATAGGAACACGTAAAATCCTGGATATTGCCAAAAAACTCAACCCAAACATTTACATCATCGTCAGAACACGTTACATCCGGGACATGGAGGGCCTGTATCAGATGGGAGCGGATGAAGTAATACCCGAAGAATTTGAAACTTCCATAGAAATTTTCAGTAAAGTGCTGGAAAAGTACAACTTGTCACCGGAAAAAATCAATGATTTTATCCATGAAATACGGTCAGATGGCTATGAAATGTTCAGAACTCTTTCCAAAGATGAATTAATCACCTGTACCTTAAATGAGAGCCAAAATAGGGAAATAACTTCAACCACAGTGGGTTCAGTTTCTGAAGGGAAAACTATCCTGGAATTGATAAAAGATTATGAACTGGAAATTGTGGCGGTTATGAGGGGACATAAGACCTATAAAAATGTTGATAGTAATTTAAAACTTGTCGAGGGTGATGTATTGATTGTTAGTGGTGAAAAAGACCAGTTATCCAATTTCACTAAATCCGACCTATAACCAGGTATTTTTCACACCAAAAACCAAATTTCACAGGGGATCAAAAGATAAAACACTACAAACAGACGTTTATTTCCTAACCACTAGTTCAGATCAAAAAAAACATCAATGATTTATACATTGCCAATTTAATTATAGTATATGAATGAATTGATAATACTACTTTTTTTCCTTGCGGCCTTCATATCAATTCTAGTGGGCACGATAGCTGGTTTTGGAATGTCCACCATTTTACTACCGATTGCAGTCATTTTCATGGACTTTAAAACCGCCCTGGTACTGGTGGCCATTACCCATCTTTCGGGTAGCCTGGGAGCAGCCACATTCTTCCGTCAGGGCCTGGATAAAAGATTGCTTCTGCTTTTTGGTGCCCCCAGCGTGATTTTAACCATTTTAGGAGCTTATATTGTAATTTATGTCCCTCAAAACATTTTAACTATTATTTTAGGGATATTTCTCCTGTTATTCTCTATTTATTCACTTCGTCACCCTGATTTTAAGATCAACGCCGGGAAACTTAACAACATTATTGGAGGAAGTTTGTCTGGATTTTTACAGGGCCTCATGGGAATAGGTGGTCCTTTAAGAGGATATTTCCTTATCTCCTGTGATCTGGATAAAACAACTTACATCGCCACCTTAGCCGTTATAGCCATACTTATAGATGTAACCCGGATACCCATCTACCTCACCACCAACCTGCTTGGTGCCCAGTTCTATTATTTAATCCCTCCCCTGTTGGTAATTGGTGTTCTCGGGTCCTACACGGGTAAAAAGATCGTTAACCGGATCCCCCAAAGCACCTTTAAAAAAATCGTTCTGGTGGCCATAGGCCTGGCCAGCTTACTGTTGATTTACAATGGTATTCACTCAGTTATTTAATCTGCGCTGATTCAAAAGTTAAAATCCAACCAGATGGGATCTTAAAAGATGGGATCTAAATAAAATAAGGAGTTAAAGGTTTAAGGAGTATCCTGTGAATTATTTTTAAGAAATTGATCATGAAGATTCCCATCTGGTTTTGGACATGTTCTGGTTCCCCATTGACTTTTTAGTTTTTAGTAAAACTATGTGCAGGGTTACCGCCACTCCTACCATTGGGAGTAATAGGAGAAGATAACTATGCTCCCTGAAAAGGTAACCGGAGATGATTAACATTACCCATAAGAAAATTATGCTTTTAAATTTCACATCCAGTGGTACGCCCTGTTTAGTCTGGTAATTTTCAATGTAACTCCCAAAGTATCGGTTACTGAGTATCCACTTTTCTGCTCTTGGTGAACTTTTGGTGAAACAGAAAAATGAGGCTAGGACCAGTGGTGTGGTAGGCAGGACCGGGAGAACCACTCCCACTGCTCCCACACCTAACAGAGCTGTACCTAAACCAAAGAAAAATAATCGCCTGGTTTCCATTGTTATCCCGGTGAATCTGGGTTATATCCTCACAATACCATTAGTTTTGATCCCGGTCCATGGATATCCTGAATAATCAGCTATCCATAGTTATTCACAAGATTCAACTATGGTTATTATCCAAACAATTCCGGCCAATGGTTATTCTCCGAAATGTTTCCGGAACACTTCCACCATTTCGTGAGGGTCCTTCAGGATGTAGGTTTCGTACATCTGGGCCAGTTTCTCCACGTGCTCCACATCCTCCTTGCGGATGGTGATTTTCAGATCCTTACCATCGGGAAGCTGGGTGATGGTGACTCCCTCTTCTACGTCAGAGGGTAATATGTAGATGGGAACATCGGCTTTTTGACCCATTATCGCTGCATTGGATATTAAAGTGTCTCCCATTCTCAGGGCTATCTTGGCCACCGTGTTGGAGGTGGCCGGGGCAATTAACATGAATTCATATTTACCCAACTGAATATTACCGGCTAAAAAGGGAGCATTAGCATTAATTTCTACCCATACCCGGTCAAAGTTACTTTCTATATCATTGGAAATCCCGTAGTACTTGACCACCTGGTCTCCGGATTTGGAGATGAATACCTCTATATCCACCTGATCTTCAAATTCTAGCCTAATTTTTTCCATGACCTTCATGGTTTCCAGTATTTTATCACCTGCACCGGTAATTCCCCAGGCAATCCTTTTCTTCTTGACCATACCAAAACACCTCTCCTCCTCAAATGGTAAATAAGCACATTTTAGATGATGACCCCACTTAATTATTCAGAGGATTAATTTCTGATTTGATAGTTCATTCCCTCATTAAACTTGGTTCTATATAGAACTCAATTCCATATAAGTTTTTGTTCGATAGTTTTTTATTGGATTTCAACCAAATGGTACTCTATGGAAGAGAAATTGAAAGAAGAGAAGATCAAAATCACCCCCCAGAGAATGGAAATTATCCGGAGGTTAGAGGAACTGGAAAAAACTCATCCCTCCTTCAACCAGATTTACCAGTCCATTAAAGAAACCCAACCCAATGTGAGCCGTTCCACAGTGCATGATAATCTTAAACTGCTGGTAGAACGGGGAATTATAAGAAGTTTCAATTATAAAGGTGAAACTCGCTACGAAATGAGTCAGGACCCCCATGTGAACCTGGCAGAATTCAATAAAAATATTACAGATATAAAAAATGAGAAAATCAACAAAATGTTAGATGAAATTGTACATATACTAAATGAAGAGGAAGGAATTGAGATCAAATCCTTATTAGTACTGGTTGAGAAATAATATCACTTATTTTGTAAGAATTTAAATAATATTAACCTAATCCAAAAAATAATACTGATCCTGAATCTTCAATTTTGATTCATTATTCTGAACACGTTTAATAATTTAATCTTTTGAATTATTTCTGTCCCTTAATTTAAAAGTTTGACCCATTTACTACATTTTCCCAGATTTTAACCTAAAAATTAAAAAGGTAATAATTATTTTGTAAATAAGAGTTAAGATAAACCCGGGTTAAATCTGGACAGAATTGGTATAACCTGGGTGTCAATTGGGAAAAACTACTTTTAAAGTCTTTTTTAAAGAATAGGGCATGAAATTTAGAAGTTTAATTATCAAAAACATTTTTAGAAACAAGACCCGAAGTTTGTTGGCTATGCTGGGCATTGCGATAGGAGTAGCCACCATACTAGGCTTGGGTCTGGTGACAGGGGGCCTTGCAACCTCTGCACAGCAAGCACTCACTGCCGATGCCGCTGATTTCACCGTGATTGCTGGAACCACCGGAGGGGGTGGAGGTCCGGATGGGGCTTCAGGAGGGGGTGCTCCAGGTGGCCAAGGAGGTCAACAGTTAATCAATCAGACTAAGGTATCCGAGATTCAGCAGATATCAGGAGTTCAAACTGCTGCAGGGGTCTTAAGAACCAATGTTGATCTTAACGAAACCAGTAATACTACTAACAGCACCAGCAGTTCTACCAGTGCAAGCGGATCCACCACTGGACCTAGTGGGGGCTCAGGACAGGGAAATTTCAGAATGATGTACAGTGTTATTGGAATTGAGAGCAGTAACCTGGGACTGGATGATATTGTAATCACCAATGGTACTGTATTTTCCAGTGACAACCAGGTTATAATCGGGGAGATGGCAGCCCAGAGTCTTAACAAAACTGTGGGGGACAGTATTGTCCTATCCAACCAGACATTCACCATTGTGGGAACCTATGAAACCGGGAACTTCCAGGATGACCGGGGAATTGTCATGTCCCTAGGCAAACTGCAGAGTCTCAGTGGAAATACCGATACAATTTCCCTGATTCTGGTTAAAGCCACCAATGGAACTGATGCCAGTAGCTTGGCAGACATCATTGAGAGTAAATATCCCAATGAACTATCCACATCAACATCTCTTTCCGGGATGGAAAGGATGAACAATGGACTGGAAATCATTGAATCAGGTTCCTGGGCGGTTACTCTACTAGCACTGTTAATAGGCAGTATTGTGGTTGTGGTGACCATGGTAAAATCAGTGGTGGAAAGAACCAGAGAAATAGGTGTTTTAAAAGCAATTGGATGGACCAATAAGAGAATCTTAACCATGATATTGGGAGAATCACTGTTACTCTCCTTAATGGCAGCCATTGTGGGAATAATTATTGGTGTGAGTGTTGTAGAGATTATAAGCAGCACCCAGATTATAAGGGGCATTGAACCCGCCTTTTCAGCCATATTATTCCTGGAAGCATTGGCAGTAGCCATATTCCTAGGCATAATTGGTGGAATCTACCCGGCCTACCGGGCTACCCGACTATCACCAACCGAGGCGTTGCGTTATGAATGATGAAACCATGGATAACAAAAACATAATCATCATCCAGGACCTTAAGAAAAGGTATGATGATGGAAAAACCGCAGCATTAGACGGGGTTGATCTTAAAATTAGAAAAGGAGAGTTTGTTTCCCTGATGGGACCTTCCGGGTCCGGGAAAACAACTCTCCTTAACATGATTGGGGCTCTGGATCGGGCCGAGGAAGGAAATATTACTGTGGCTGGTCATGATCTGATGGAAAAGAAAGATTTCAGTTCCTTCCGATCAAAAGAAATTGGTTTCATATTCCAGTTCCACAACCTAATACCCAACCTAACTGTATCCGAGAATGTCCAGATCCCCATGCTGGAAACAGAAGTTCCCCACGAAAAAATGGTTCAAAGAGCTAATAAACTATTAGAATCTCTAAATCTGGGAAATAAGATCAACCAAGTTCCCACCAAACTTTCAGGAGGAGAAAGGCAGAGAGTAGCCATAGCCCGAGCCCTGGTGAACCATCCCTCCATAATACTGGCTGATGAACCCACGGGATCCCTTGACTCCCAAACAGGAGACATAATCCTGGATATACTTCGTGAAATACACCAAAAAGAAAATGTAACTCTCCTTTTGGTAACCCATGAACCCTACGTGGCCGATATGGCTGAAAGGAAGATAAATTTAATGGATGGTAAAATATCATGAAAATTAAGATAAATGGATACAAAAAAACGATAACCCCTTGGTTATAAAGAAGCCTCCAGACAATTTATTTTAAAAATACCTCCATAAACACCTCCAACTCTGGAGGCTTCACTTTTATTTTACAGTGCATTTCCAATTCATCGGAATTGGCTTTAGATAAATAAACAACAAGTTTTAAACTTAAATCTATTTCAAAAAAAGTTATTACAAATTTTTAAAGGGTACTGAAAAATGTTAAATGTTATCATGAACAGAATTAGATTACATGTTAAAAATTCCAAGTTTCAATGTGGGATTACTAACATTTCTTTTTATCTTACTTCTCTCCTCCCTTTCCATGATTAGTGCCCATCAACCTCGCCTGGACACTCAAACTACGGTATCGGTTGAGAATCCAATTTTAGTGGATAATCCTGAAATTTCTCAGGCGTATTACGGGCAATTAAATGGTAAACCAGTGTACTACCAGATCCAGTCTACACAACCCTTCCAACTGTACCTGAACCTGCTGGTGCCCACCAGCCCCGGGCAGGGTGGTGAACCAGTTTCAGCAGAGGTCACTGACAGTTCAGGGAAAGTAGTGATGTTTTTAAATGGAACTAACTCCACCTGGACACCCTACTTTGAAGAATTTGGTGGAGATTATTATCTTAAGGGTCCCGAAACAACTCTGCAGGTTCCTGCCGGCACCTACAACATCAAGGTGTTCAACACCATGAACCAGGGAAAGTACGCCCTGGCCATTGGAAAGATTGAAGCATTTCCCGCCAATGAAGCCCTAAGTGCACTTTTCACTTTACCCCTCCTGAAGGAACAGTTCTTTGGAAAACCCATTTCCACACTATTTTTGGAGTTGGTGGGGATCATACTGGCACTGGGCATCCTCATGAGCCTCTTAGTACCCCTGGTTAAGTCAAGAAAATCCCAGGAATTGGCCAGAATCACCCTTAAACTGGGTGAAACAGTTTTACCCTTACTCTGGATTGGAACTCTAATAAGCACTGTAGTATGGGCGGGGGTAATGTACCAAAATCCCCGGAACTTATTAGGACTTTTAAACAGCCTTACACTGATTGTTATCCTGATATTAACCTGGAGGGTTGGATCCCAGATCAGAAAATCTAAAGAGGATAAATTACCACTCCTTTCTACGGTTATACTTACAATTTTCTGGTGGATATTCGTATTTTTAGCTATAAATGTGATTTAGGTGATCTTATGGTTGAATTTGAAGACTTAATTGAAGAACTGGATAAATTAGGTGAAAAAGAACGTTCAAAAGAGATTGAAAAGGTGGCCCAGGGTTGTGTGTGTCCCCATTGCCCTAGCTATAATGAATGTGCTGATAAAAAATTTGAGTATGCCTTCTGCATCACCGGGAAAAGTGATGGTTGCATAGATACTGAACTGGGTTGTCTGTGCCCTACCTGTCCCCTGGCCCAGGAATATCAGATTGGAGTTATGTACAATTTTTACTGTATTCGTGGCTCGGAAAAAGAACAAAAAAGTTAACTAAATCTGGCAATAACCATCAATTATAAGCTATTTTTAAAGATTTTTTATCTACTTTTTTAAGTGACATTTTTATATTATACCTACTAAGTGACACTATGAATCTAGAATCAATCTTAATTGTCTTTGCAGCCAGTGTGGTTGAACTGTGGCTGGGCATCCCTTTAGGCCTGGTTATGGAGATCAATCCCGTGCTAATCATCATTTTTTCGGCAACCGGTGCTATAC
>NZ_JARVXG010000057.1:70000-92500 GCF_029848115.1 Methanobacterium formicicum
AGTTTAGCAAACCCCCTATCACAAATATCAAAATTTGAATCATTATCTCCACCCCATTTCCCAACCGGCCTAAAATAAACGTTAAATCTAGAATCTTCTGCAAGGGGAGAAATTTCATTGAAAAGATTACCCATAGAGGGCAAAGTATCATTATTGAAGTTAATTCGGATAGTTACATTGAAATCGCCATTTATTTTCCGCATTTCCATCAAATTATCAATTATTTTATCGTAAGTTCCTTTATTATTTTTTAATTTTCGCATTTTATTGTGATAAGATTTATAACCGTCAAGAGTTATTTGAAAACCTTTAACTTGACGTTTTAAAAGAGATTTGACAACATCTGGCGTTAAAAGATAACCATTTGTAGTCAAAAAACTAAAATAAGGGACATCATCACAAATATCAATAAATTCATCAGAAAGCTCGTGAATTATATCCAAAGCAAGTAATGGTTCACCACCATACCATGAAACTATAAATCTATTATAATCATTTATCTTTTGTTCAACTAAAGCCTTAATTCCATTAACAATGTCTGCTTCCATCCTACCTCTTTTAAGTTTTTCATAACAATATACACAACGGAAATTACATCCTTCATGCGGGAGGATTATTATATGTAATCCATATTCACGCTCATGATCCAATAATTCGCAAACCTTTGATGTTCGTCAATTTCTGATGGCACGAAGAATCCATTTTCACAGAGCTCTTTCAAATCAGGATCGCTAAGTTGTGTTTTTTTAAAACCATTTTTTAGATATTTTTTAAGTTTTCTAGACTTTTGAGGAGGTATTTGAGCAATTGCACCCATGAAACTGTTATGAAGAAGAACATCTTTGGAATCAGACTCTATAACTTTAGTATATCTCGATAATTTCCATCTTTCCACATCATTCACCTCATTAATTTATGGGCCTATTAATGGATACTGCTTCTAGTGTTTTTGAGGGTGAATCAAATAATATATTTATATAATAAATATTAATTATTATAACACAATATTGCTTAATGAATGCAAATTTTAAGCTTTTAATTAATTTTATTATAAATTTGATCTATAATATCATTTTAAGGCGCAAATTATAATTATTTTACTATTTTAAACTTAAATAATAAGTTTATATAATAATAACTTCATAAATTAAGATATTATAAATATCAAAATTAATAAAAAAATATTTGACCAAGCCCTGCCCCCTTAATAGAATAAAATCATTTTTCCAATTTTTAATCATAATAAATAAAAACCTAATATCTTCTCCCCCACAGATCTTCCTCATGCATAAGATTTTCATCTGCCTGAGTCATCATGACAAAAATAAGGCTCTTGAAACCACTTATAGATGCACACCAGTCCCCCCAGCTAAACAGATGAAAACAAAATATATGTACATATTGCCGAGGAAATAGATAAGGTAGGCTATTTCTCTCAAAAATCGTGATGGGGCCCCTTCAACAATAAAAGTAAGTGTTCTATTAACCACCAGTTATAATAATTCATTTGAACTTTTTCTAACCATTTTTTTATTCCGAGCTGTGGCTTCACACTCCAGTTGAGGTATTTGAGTGTAATTACCAGCTCGAAGGTCTTTCCTGACTTTTTCCAGTATCTCATTGCGATTAAGCTTGTTCTGACTTACATTCATTTCCTTACAGAAATAGTAAGTGAATGCTCCATGCCACTCACCATCAATGTTGGCATCGGCACTGGTTTGATCGGCGCGACAAGCAGCCCATAATATATGTTGAACCATTCCTTTCTCTAAGAGTGATTTATTCAGTCCTCGTTGCCGTTTCCCATCAACTCTTTTAAATGCTTCCAGGGATGGTGGAGGTATGTATCGTGTTTGGCGGCCAAATAAGAGATCTATTGCTTTAAGCCCTGTTCCACTATGACATGTGTCCAGATATACCTCCAGAACTACATCTTCAGGGATTTGAATAAAAAGATCTCTAAGTTCATCATCTACAATTATGTGATTAGAGTCCCAGTCATCTCCGTTTTGAGCCAAGTCATTGGGGCAAAAAGCCTCATCAACACGATCCGGTTCATCCCCACTTAAATCAGGGACTTGAGTTCCATGACTGGACATAGTAAATATTATATGACTATATTTACCTGATTTAGCCCCATGCACCATCTCTTTTAGATTTTTCATTATATTGGTCTTGGTTGCCTTTGTATCAGTTAATTTGACTATGTCAACAGCTTGGAATCCAAGCAAATTCTTTAATAATTTTTCCATATCGTTGGCATCATTCACACAACCCCTTAATGCGGCTGATGGGAAGTTTTTGAAATTGTTTATTCCTACACAAAGTGCTCTTTTACCTGTCATTAATTTCACCCCTAATTTTCATCAATTCAAATCATGATTTTAGATAATCAATGCTTCTTAATGTAGATCTCAAATTTTAGTAATAAATATTTGTATTCATTATTGCATAATATTGCATAATATTGATGATATAAATCAATATTTAAACCTTTTTTTATTTTAATATCTAATTATATCTTTAATTCTATCATAAAAACATATATTTCAGTTTTTATTATATATAAAGATTATAATTTAATATTAATTATATTATTTTCATAATTTTAAATAATATTATAAAATAAGTTAACTTTCATCAATTTAATACACAAATAAAATTTTCCATGAAAAATTTATATCTTGCTAGCCTGTTTGTTCACTTTTTAAGGTAAGGATATAAGGAAGTTCACACTATCTATATAAGGAAATTAAGATTCTATTAATGACAAGTTTATCCAATCTGTGAGGGTCACCATGACTAAAATAAGGATAATTGAAACCGCTTTTAGAGATGCGCATCAATCTCTCCTGGCTACAAGAATGAGAACCAGAGATATGCTCCCCATTGCTGAAGAAATGGACAAGGTGGGATTTTTCTCTCTGGAATGTTGGGGAGGTGCCACCTTCGATACCTGTATCCGCTACCTTAACGAGGATCCCTGGGAAAGATTACGGAGTATCAAAGAGCTGGTAAAAAAAACTCCACTACAGATGCTCCTCCGTGGACAAAACCTGGTAGGTTACAAGCATTACCCCGACGATGTAGTGCGAAAATTCGTGGAAAAATCCTATGAAAATGGGGTGGACGTTTTCCGAATATTTGACGCCTTAAACGATGTCCGTAACATGGAACTGTCCATTAAAGTTGCTAAGGAACAGGGCGCCCATGTGCAGGGGACAATCAGTTATACCACCAGTCCCTACCATACCCTGGAAAAATACGTGGAACTGGCCAAGGAGCTGGAAGCTCTGGAATGTGATTCCCTGGCTATAAAGGATATGGCTGGACTAATATCACCACACGATACTTATGAACTGGTTAAAACCCTTAAAGAAGAGACTGACCTTCTCATAAACCTGCACTGCCACTGTACAAGCGGTATGACCCCTATGAGTTATTACGCAGCCTGTCAGGCTGGTGTTGACCTCCTGGACACTGCCATATCCCCTTTAGCATGGGGTGCTTCCCAGCCACCTACAGAGAGTGTGGTTGCTGCCTTGAAGAATAACCCCTGTGATACAGGATTGGATTTGAAACTTTTAAATGAGATCAAGAAGTATTTCGAGGAAATACGAGAAAAATACAGTGGAATTATAGACCCAATTACGGAACGAGTGGATACTGATGTGCTACTCTATCAGATCCCGGGAGGAATGCTTTCTAACTTCGTATCACAGCTCAAGGAACAGAACGCCCTGGACCGTTACGAGGATGTTCTCGCGGAGGTGCCACGGGTACGAAAAGACCTGGGTTACCCTCCCCTGGTTACTCCCACCAGCCAGATTGTGGGTATCCAGGCAGTTATGAATGTTCTTGGCGGAGAAAGGTATAAAAACCCTTCCAAAGAAGTTAAAGAATACCTCAAAGGGTTCTATGGAAGGCCACCAGCACCCATTGACCCGGAAGTCGCCCATAAAATCATTGGGGATGATGAAACCATATCCTGCAGACCTGCAGACCTGCTGGAGCCTGAACTGGAAAAATTCCAGAAAGAAGGAGAAGAAAAGGGGATAATCAACAAAGAAGAAGATGTTCTAACCTTCGCCCTCTACCCGGCGGTTGCTCCAAAATTCCTCCGGGGTGAAACAGAGGAAGAACCACTAGCTCCACCAAAATCCGAGGCTGCTGCTACAACCCCCTCGACCATACCCACGGAGTATCAGGTGGATGTTGATGGTGAAAGCTTCCAGGTTAAAGTGGTTCCCACAGGATATCTGGAAATTGAAGCCTCTGAAATGGCCAAACCTTCCGGTCCAGTGGAAGGTGGTGTGATTTCATCCATGCAGGGAATGATCCTGAAACTAAAGGTGAAGGAAGGAGACAAAGTTTCAGAAGGTGATGTGGTGGCTGTTCTAGAAGCCATGAAAATGGAAAATGACATTCACTCCCCAGAAACCGGAACTGTCCAGGAGATATTCGTGGATGAAGGAGATACAGTGGGTGCCGGGGATACCCTGATGGTTATTAAATAAATACACCATCAAATCCCATTTTTTTAATAAATATAATACCAATCCATTCATATTTTTAATAAATAAATCACAACACCTAATTTCTACTTTTTAGCCTTATATTCCTTTTAAATAGAATATAAAGCAATATATAATAATGTAACAAACATTTATCTTAAAAAAAGGTTTAAAATAAATTTGTAAAAAAAATTATTTCAGTATCCTATCTTATTACCATTAAGTTCCAAAAAGTATTTCTTCAACTTCCTGAGCCTTTAATTCCATTTCAACAAGTATTAAACCTATTTGAGCTCCGGTCTCAGTTAAAACGGTGAATATGGCCTTGGAACCAGCAGGTATTAACACAATGGTACCTTTCTCTGTTTTCAGAGATATTTGACCAACAGCACCAGTTTTCATCTGGGTGGAAGCAGCTTCGGCAGCCCCCATTATAGTGGAACAAAGTGCAGAAAATATGCGAGCATCTACATCCGGTGGAGTTCGGGAACTGATGAGAAGACCTTCTTTTGAAACAATGGCACAGGCCTTTATTTGACCTACCTGCAGGAATGATGATAAAACATCGTCTAATTTTTCCTTTTTAGTTTCCATAGTGAACCTCATTGTAAAATATGATCATAAAAAATCACTGGCTCTCCAACGAACCTTCCGGATCATGGTTTATTTCCACCGAGAAGTGGCAGAATGAATAACCACTGGCCCAGCATCTTACTTCTTCGGCAAAAACTTCTTTATGAGTCAATTCCTTAAGGATACCGATGATTATGCCGGTTTCAAAGTAGCAAACTGGTTCCCCAATGTTGGGTAACCCCACACAATCAATACATTCATAAACCATTATATCCATCTTTTTTCCATTATTTACGTCTTTTTCCGCAAATATATCCAGAATACCTAGTTTATATTTGTCAAAAACTGGGGCAAGATCCTTCACACTTTTAATGAGCCCTTTTTGCACCAGTTGTGAACCGAATTCCATACCACCAACCAGATCAGTACCATGACCGCATTTAACCATTGATACCGGTTTTTTTAATGTTCCAAATCGGAAGGTAGTGACATAAATAGAGTCCCAATCATTTTCAACATCTTTACTTAAAAAAGGACGTTCCGGATGGATTAAATCATCCCAATCCAGTTCATTTGTGGGATTTCGGGGCCCGATGAATTGGCCATTTATCTTTTTTTCACCAGCCATCTCCTCTTTAACCTTGGCACGATAATAATCAATGGCCTTTTTCAGTTCATCTCTTTTCATTGAAGTCTCACCCTATTTAAATAACCTGAACTTAAACTGGGATATCCTGTGTTTTCTATTTTTTTTATAGACCAAATAAACTTAACCCCCAAGAAAGGTTAGGTTACTCCTATATTCTCTACCAGATGCATCACAGTTAATAATCATGATTTTATAGTTAGTAAAAAAGATCTTAAGTTTGCTAGGAGAGATGGTTCATGAGTTTGGAAAAAAGTTATTCTCGAAAAATATCATCCAAGGAATCGGAGAATGGTTTCATATTCGTTTTAAAAGATAAGTTATCATTTTTCCCACCACTGGGAGAAGTTTTCACCCTTAAATTTGAAGGTTTAACCTGCAATGTCCAGTTAGAAGCATATCCCTGCGTTTGCCGAGGCCCAGATAAACCACACGAACATTATTTCATCCCATGGAATAACTTACAGACCGGAGATAAAGTGGAAATCAAAAAAAAATCCATCCAAAGCTCAGGAATATTCTTTAAAAATAATTAAAAAAGATATGGAAAACTAGAATAATGTTCGGGGAAAAGGCAGTTATGTGGCGTACTCTGTCTTGTCTTCGACACCCGCGATTTTAAAGGCCCTTTTACGTCTCATGCATGATTCACAAGTCCCACAATGTTTTTCTCCACCAAGGTAACAGGAATAACTGAGATTCATTGGTGCTTCAATTTCATTTCCCAGTTTTACTATATCTTCTTTGTTCATCTGGATTAAGGGGGCTTCGATCTCCACTTCATCCCAAGAACCAATTTCCAGAACACGGTTGAAGGCCTCTAAGAATTCTGGAGAATTATCAGGAAAAGTCACTGCTTCCTCTAAGTCCCATCCTACAATTATTTTCTCTGCACCCTCTGCCTCGGCAAATGATAAGGCAATGGCAGTGAAAACCACATTTCTACCTGGAACCCAGACTTTCCGGGCAGTTTCATCACATACTTCTTTATTATCCAGTTCATCCATTTTTAGCTGGGGAACCTCTCCTTTGCTGGTTAACACTGATCCTCCTAACTGGGCCAGCCAGGGAAGCTTGATAACCGTGTGATCCATACCTAATTCTTCACATATTGCCTTCGATGATTTAATTTCTGTCTTTGCACTTCTCTGACCATAATCAAAGGTTAATGCGTGAACTTTATAACCTTTTACAAGTAATGAAGTTGCTACAGTGGAGTCTAACCCTCCAGAAAGTACGGATATTGCCTTTTTAGATTTTATCATGGAATTTATTCTCCCCACATAATTAGACTTTAGTCCTTAATCTATACGATTAAAGTTACTCACTATATTTATAAAATTAAGGTTACTCATTTAGATTACTATTTGTGAATTTTACTGTTTGTGGATTTATAGTCTAGCCACAGTTGGAATAAAATCTGAAGGGTAAAAGGAGGAGTTTTAACTGGGATTAGACCCGGTTAAAATTATTAAACTCCCTTAATTTCTCAAAGTTTTGGTAGGGAGAAAGATAATATGAAGTCTCGGATTCCTTTACTTTTCCCTGGGCATCCATCAGGAAGTAGGCAATTATGGCCCCACCACTGTGAAGTATTTCGTTTCCCAAAAACCTTCTTTTAGTCTGGTTATTGCCCCCGGCCTTCACTACCTTCAGGTAAAGTATGTCGGCACCAGATTCCAGGTGTAAACCCAGAATTTCCCCTTTCATCAGTTTTTCCAGCCGACTTACACCTGTTTTTTCATCAACAGAAGCCAGAGCAGTTTCAATTTTTTCATAAACCGCGTTTAAGTTCTTTAAATTTTTAACATACTCCTGCTGGGATGTATCACCACTTAAATCAGCTATTTCCTGGTCGGCTTTGCTTTTACATCTTTTTAAAAGTGATACTTCTGTTAAAAATTTATCAGGGATGTCGGTAAGGAAGGGAGGATATATGGGGTCTATTTCATGCTTCAGGGATCGGATCAATTCTGCAATTAGCGCCTCCTTAACCACTTCCACATCCACTCCCTTGATATCCACATCAGTCCTGAACAGGGAGGCAAAATCAACTATGGAGCTTAAAAGTGTTGATGCCCCGGAAATGGGATCAATTGACAGGGCCCTTATATCCTTCCCTTCAACTTCCGCTTTAATTGCGGTTTTAGATTTAAAAACTCCTTCATATTCCTCTTTTAAAAACAGCAGCTGTTTTTTGAAGATCTTATAGGAAAAATAGTTGTTGATATCTGCTTCATCACTGATCACTACAGCGTTAATTTCCGGATATTCCTTTTTGATTTTGTCACTTATATTAGACACAATTTGGGTGATGGCCTGGTAAGCCAAGATATGGCACTCAATATTAATGCTTTTATCGGCAGTTATGGTGCCTTCCGGGGCTTTCACATCAAATGTGGGTAATTTAGCTTCCAGAGTAGCCTTCTGAGCTTCGGCAATTGTTTTTTGTTGTTCGGCCAGTGTTTGTGCCTTTTCCATTTCTGAGGGGTTTAAGGCATTTTTAGCCTCAGCAATTTTCTGTTGCGCTTCATAAATCTTTTTCTCATTCTCCACCCGCTTGCATTTTTGTTCCACCTCAGCATCGGACAGTTCACTCAAATCATCATTGGACATTTCTCATCACCCCGTTTACCCTTCCTTAGTTCAATATGTACCTATTTTGTTGTTTCATATAAACATATTTTTAGGTAATATATTAATCTCCATTATGTAGATTCCATTTGATTTCCCATTACTATAAAAGTTATTCTTATTTTTTATTTAAAATAAAGCTACAAATACCCATATATCGTCCCATAAAATGATTATTTCTCTTAATTTCATTGGAAGGGATTTTATCCTCTGAAAAAGTCCAGTTGAGAAAGTACAATTAAAAAAATACAATTAAAAACTACGGCTAAAAAAAATGAAATAATCTAAAAAAGTACAGTTAAAAAGGTATCTGTTGATTTATAAATCTTATCACATCTTTTAAAGGAACTTGAATCTCTTCTGAGACTTTACGAGCATCTTCATATTCAACAGTGACATTTACTATTTCTTCACCAATCTTGGCAACTTTTAACCGCACTGTCCTGATTTTTCCATCAAAATCAACTTCAACTGGAATTATCTCCCGGTTTACAATGTTACGATGAACATAAGGAATGGTTCTAACCCCTAAAGTACCCGTTTCCCGGATTATAGTTTCAAGAAGAACATTATTCATATGGGATTTACTGATTACTCTTAAAAGATGTCCGGGACGGTTTTTCTTGGCTATGGTAGGAATTATAGTAACATCCAGGGCTCCCTCTTCCATGAGTCGGTCTACAGTATGCCCCAGCACTTCCCCGGTAACGTCATCCAGATTTGTTTCTAAAATGGAAATTTTATCCGTGGGGAGGGGAGAGTTACCCAGAACTATCCTTAATACATTGGGAAATTCCAATTCCAATTTTCCAGCACCATAGGCCACTTTGCTGTTGGTTATCAGGGGATAGAACTGCGAGAATTCATCGACCATGTTCACCATTAAAGCTGCCCCGGTGGGGGTGGTTAGTTCCTGACTGACTGGACCTCCCAATGCCGGGATATTTTTAAGGATTTCCATGGTTGCCGGTGCAGGGACAGTGAGATTCCCGTGATCACTTTTTATCCGGCCCCCTCCAAGGGCCGGGGGGAGTCCATAAATTTTTTTCCCATTTAATCCCAGTTCATGAAAGGCATAGGAGGCTCCCATTATATCGGCCACAGCATCAGCTGCTCCCACTTCATGGAAATGTATTTTATCCATATCTACTCCGTGAACCTGGGATTCTGCTATGGCAATTGTTTTGAAAACTTTTTTAGCAAAATTCAAAATGGTAGGTGTTACCTTCTCGTGTTTGATACCATCTAAAGTTTCCAGGAGTTTAGGGTAACTTATGGCCCGGTGATCTGCACATTCAACATCGACCCATGTGGCCTGGATCCCGGCTTTATCCACCAAGTCTACCTTCACCTTCACCTGGCCAAAATAGGAGCCATAGTATTCCATGACTTCTACAACTGATTCTTTATCTGCTCCCATATCTATAAGGGACCCTACTACCATGTTACCAGATATTCCTGCCTGTTGTGGGTCAATGATTACAGTCATGAGTTTAATCCTCCATTACTACAATATCCCGACACTTCAATGGTGTCTGGATATTTTTAGAGATGTTAATTGAATATTAGGTACCTTAATTCCAAGTTTTTACTTGTCTTTTATATTATGTGCCCTTGGTTAGAGGTATTTTATTATTGTGTATCCCTTGGTTAGATATATTCTGTGTTTTTTTGTGTGGGTTTTTAGGGAAATTTTATATAATTGATGGGGGAGTATAATAAAATTGACTCAAAACGAGGTTGTACTCATAACAATGAGGTGAATATAAATGAAGAAGAAACGTACTATTTTGGATAAGAAGGGCTTTGTTGAGAAGATGATGGAAGATACGGCTAAAGCCATTGACAGTATCAGCAAAGACATTGGAAAATCAGTTGTTGACTACACTTTCGTCCCGGGAAAGGATATTCTGGAAACAGACGATAGTGTAATTGTTCACGTGGACCTGCCTGGTATAAAAAAGGAAGACATAGACTTGGATGTCACTGAAACCAGGGTCCGTATCAAAGCGGCTTTTGACATTACTCAGGAAATCAACCGGGGAAGCCATTTAACCCTCCATGACCGAAAATCAGGAGTGGTTAGAAGAACAGTAAGACTCCCCAAAAAGGTCATACCCCAGGAAGCTGAGGCTGAATATGAAAATGGGGTCCTCAAGGTGGAAATCCCCAAACAGGAAAAAACCGAAAGTTTCAAAGTCGAAATCAAATAGGCATTCAATGCCTATTATTTTTTTTTAAAAATCCTGATTATTTTTTTTAATTCTCATCTAATTCTATTTTTAAATTCCAGTTTTAGTTCCCGATTCGTATCTTCAATCTACATCGCATTTACGGGGTAGATCTACCATGTGGAATGAGTAATAACGGCTGAAACCACAATCTCGGCATCTTATTTTAATATCGAATTCATCCACTTCGATATCGTGGATGGTGGCGTCACCACAGTTGTAGCAGTTGGCTCCCTTTTTCAGTTTCCATTTTTTCACAGCCAATCATCTCCCCTCCTTTTCCACTCCTTTTATAAGGTAGTAACGGGCTGCACCACAGTTGGTACACCAGATTTTAGCCTTGCTGGTATCAATCCTTATCCTTTGGACTGAATTTTCTCCACAATAGAAACAGGGTACTTCTTTTTCAAGTAACCATGTTTCTACCCTTTCCTTTTCATAATCACTGTGGCTGACTATGATTCGGCGGATAGGAACCTCTAAAATAGTATATTTTTCACCCTCCAGAGCCTGCATTACGGATTCTACTATTTCATCCGTTTTTTCCTCATCTACCACACTGCAAACCAGCACGGCATCGGTGGCATAGTCCTTGATTAGTCCAATGGCTGATTTTGGGTCCTCTTTAATGGAGAATCCCTTCCAATCTTGGGGAGACATTCCTTTATATTCCAGGATGTAAAATCCAGTGATGCCCGCATCAGCAAGGGCATTCATAGCTTTTCCCAGGTTTTCTACCTCTACGAAGACTCTAAGATGGACTTTCAGTATAACACCCCCATACCTATATTAATGCCCCAAAAACTGTTATTTGAGAATATAAGATTGAGTTAAGCCCTATATTCCCTTTCTATCACCTTCTAATAATTCCACTGTTATTTATATCATCAATCATCTAAATATTTATTCGTTCAAAGAGGTGTAGGTAGAACACTGATTTACCAGAAATAACTACATCTGTCACAACCAAAGTAAGATAAATGAAAGTGAGGTAGGAGTAGATTCCCCTTACTTAGAATAACAGATCCCCACTTATTTAGAAAATTCTGGGGAGGATTTGTGCATAATATTATAGATTAGGGTGTTTTAATGGAAAATAATAATGAATCCAGGTCAATTTACGATTTTATGCAGGAAGCCGGTGTTGAATTACCACAACTGGTAGAAGCAGGGTTGGAACTTTTGGCTGGTGTGGAGAAAAATGAAGAGCTGGAATTGAGACTGGAAAAGCAGATCAGGAAGTCACTGGAAGACATAAATGTAGTAGTTCTGATTATGGCAGGAATTCGCGTGGAGGAAGATTTACTTCATCACCGGATAGAAGGTGTGGATGTAGATGATGATCCGGCCTATCTTTATACAGATGAAGTTTTAGGGATGGCTATTGCCAATCAAATCGCAGGCACTAAGGCAATTTTTAATTTTAAAAGGTATGATGAAGCAAAGCCTGGAATCATTGCTACTTTAGGACCCATGCTGGATGATGTTTTTGCTGGTCTGGTGGCCGGTTGTATGTCTAAAATTTTTGAGGAATGAAAAAATGTCCCCGCAGAGCCTTAATGAAAGTCCCCCAGAGGATGGGGGTAAAAAAGAGGTTAAACCTCCCCTCAGTGGGCATGGTTTTCTGGGCCTGGTATCATTCTCCACCATCCTACCCCTAAATGTTCACAGCACCATTCAGGAAATGGCAAGGTTCACCTCTATCTGGCCAATAATTGGGGGTTTCATTGGAATTATTGCTGGGTGCTTCGGCTGGCTACTACTTTATGGGTTACATCTATCTCCCCTCTTATCAGCGGCACTGGTTTACAGTTTAGCCATTGGTTTAACTGGTTTCCATCACTTGGATGGGCTGGTTGATTTTGGTGACGGTCTCATGGCCCATGGAGACCCCCAGCGGAAGATAGAAATAATGCGTGACAAGCGGATCGGTACCGGGGGTCTGGCCCTGCTTTTAACTGTTTCTCTGGTTACAGTTACATCCATTGCCTCCTTACCTGCAATTTACATTTTACCCGCCATCTTTGTATCGGAAGTTGCAGCCAAACTCAGTTTGGTAAGTTGTGCAACCTTTTCCCAACCACTGCCCGATGGCACTGGTCAGTACTTCATCCATAACATGGACGGGAAGCTTCTCACCGGATCCGTGGTTTTGACCATTATCTTAGGCTTTTTAGGTTTCAACTTTATGACCGTCAACAGTAACTACATCGGAGTCATTGGAATACTGGGTGGTCTTGTTTCCGGATTGATAATGGTTTTTATCACCCGTAAAAATTTCAAATGGACTAATGGAGATATTCTGGGAGCATCAAATGAGATGGGAAGGATGATGTCCCTTTTATTTATGGTTATATTAATTTCAGGAAGTGTTTATTAATGGAAGTTAAAGTTTTACGACTGGATCACCGTCGGGTACGTGATGCCCGAATCACCACTCATGTTTGCCTTACTGCACGAGCACTGGGAGCATCCGGCGTGTTTTTAAGTGGAGATCACGATAAAAAGCTCATGGAAAATGTTCAGGACGTGGTAAAACGTTGGGGAGGCAATTTCCAGGTTGAATACCGTAAAAACTGGGGAAATCTCCTGGAAGAATGGAAAAATAAAGGGGGAGAAATAGTTCACCTCACCATGTACGGAGAACAGGTACAGGACGTAACCCCCAAAATCAGGAGTTCCCCCCGTGATAAACTGGTGGTGGTTGGTGGTTCCCGGGTTCCAAGTAAAGTGTACCAGGAAGCTGATTGGAACGTTTCCGTGACTACCCAGCCCCACTCTGAGGTTTCATCCCTGGCCATATTCCTCCACATGCTCTACGAGGGCAAAGAACTGAATATGGAGTTTGAAGATGGAAATATGAAGGTTATACCCTCAGCAAATGGTAAAAACGTGGTGATGAATAGTAAAGAAGATAAAAACGATAGTTTGGATGAAAAAAAGATTACCAGAGATGAGTAAAAAAACATCCCCCTATTATCTTTAGGTCATTTTAATTCGGATTATTTTATCATCACCATTCTGGGGCACTCCCCGACCATCACGGTTGGAGGTGGTGATGTAAAGGTATCCCTGGTGTTCAACAGCCTCTCGAATCCTCCCCAGTTGAGTTAAGGTAGCTTTTTCTCCCATAATTGATTGTCCATCCGTAGAAAGGGTGAGTTTTCTCAGTTGAGTTCCCCTTAAACCGGCAACATAGAGCGCTCCATGGTAATAGGCTATCCCTGAAGGAGCAAGTGTTAATTCCGTGTACGCCCTCATGGGCTTTATATAACCGGTGCCCGTGTTGTTGCCCTCATAAAGGGGCCAACCATAGTTTCCTCCCCGGGTTATGATGTTTATCTCATCATTTTTGTTTTGCCCGTGTTCAGAGGCGTACATTATCCCGGAAGGACCCCAAGTTATTCCCTGGGGATTGCGGTGCCCGTAGCTGTAGACGTAGTTGCCAAAGGGGTTGTCAGAAGGTACGGTACCATCGGGGTTGAGTCGCAGTATTTTACCCGCCAGGGAACTGGTATCCTGGGCCAGGCTGGGATTGGCTGAGTCACCAGTGGTTGCGTAAAGTTTACCATCGGGTCCGAACTTCAGTCTACCCCCATCATGGATGGCTGCTGCGGGTATGTTATTCCGGATAACTGTTTCATTGGTTATCTGGTCTCCTTCCAGTTTGAAGCGAGATATGCGATTGTAATCCCCCAAAGAGTAATAAACATAGAGGTAATGGGTTGAATTGAAGTTGGGATCTACGGCGATTCCCAGAAATCCAGATTCACTATCCTGAGTTACATTAACCTGCCCCACGGTTTTGATAGAATTATTTCCATCCAGAATACTAACTTTTCCACCCCTCTGGGTGAAAATCAGTCGATAGTCCGGTAAAAAGTCAATGGCCCAGGGGACCTCCAGGTTTTCAGCCAGAATTTCCGTGGTGTAACTGGTTTCATTATTGTTCTGGGGAGCCATAAACACGAAAAACAGAAAGATGACTATTAAAATCAGAGAAATAGAAGCAATTGCCAGTATTTTTATTCTCATAGTCTACCCTATTTTATTATATTTTTTAAGTAAGATGAATTTTTTCAAAAAGAATCACATTATAATACGTTGGTCTTTAGATTATATTCAGGACCCATTCAAATAAGTTAAAAAAATAGGTTTTGAGGTTAAGTCCATGATAAAATTAGTTGATCATCTACTGGTACAGGAAAAACTCACCCTTATCCGGAGGAAAGGAATAGATGGCATCCACTTCAGGGGCGGAATCATTGAAATTGGCCGCTGGCTGGCCTATGAACTGACCAACACTCTGGAAAAGGAAAAGGTAACTGTGCAAACCCCTTTAGGAATTGCAGATGGATTTAAAATTAAAGACAAAAATGATATTGTGGTGGTAAGCGTTTTAAGGGCCGCCATCCCCTTGGTAGAGGGCATAATGCGGGTTTTCAGGAATGCCCAGTACGGGGTGGTGGGTGCCTCCCGCCGGGATGAACCCCCATTTCCAGTGGATATCAGCTATTTCAAACTACCACCAGTTGATAATCGGATCGTGGTCATTGCCGACCCTATGCTGGCCACTGGCAATACAATGAACGCCATTTTAAACCGGATCCAAGAAAAGGGCAACCCCCGAAGAGTAATCTTGTTAAATGTAATAGCATCCCGGCAGGGTATAGATCTGGTGGAAAGGGAACATCCTGATGTGGACATATATACCTGTGCCGTGGACCGTGAACTCAACTCGGACGGTTATATCATTCCAGGGTTGGGTGATGCCGGGGACAAGGCCTTTGGAAAGCCAGAAACCTGAATGAAAACCAACAAGGAATTGATTGTCATATAAAAAAAAACAATAAACTAATAAATAGCTAATAAATCGACTTTCCATGGGCCACAGCCACTATCCCTGGAAAATCATTAACTTCTAACCTATGCAAAGCCTCAATACCCTCTTCAGGGAATGCCACCACTTCTGAAGAAGTCATCCTGCTGGTAAGAAGGGCCGCAGCAGGGGGAGTGACCACAAAAATTGATCCCTGTTTTTCCAGTGATTCCTGTGTTTGTGGTGATAGTGCTCCCTTGCCAATATGCATTTTAACCCCTGCTTCCGATAGTGGGGGAATACTACCTTCTATTTCCGTTTTGTTGCTGCTGGTTGGTGCGATCCCTGCCTGACTTACGGCGGTATGCATGATGGCTGCCCCCTCAACAACAACCGGGCTTTCTCCATTTTCTATGAGTTTTACCAGGCGGGGGAGTGCAGCATCTCTACCGGTTAATATTTGACCAGTTAAAGTGATGCGATCACCCACCTGCAGGTTTTCTATATCCGAATTAGTGAGGGGAGTTTTTAACTCTTTAACTTTTCCCATAGATATTAATCCCCGGTGATGGTTTCCAGATCTTTTAAGAAGTCGTTTATGTGTTCTGCTTTCAAATGGGGCATTACTATAACCCTTATTGATCGGGGATAGGTGGCCAGGGACACCGCCCAACCCTTATCCTCCAATCTCTGGGCCAGTTCTTCAACAGTTATTTCCGGGGAACGGAAGGGTACGATATTCAGTTCTGGTTCGGTTACCAGTTCAAAGCCTGCTTCTTTAATACCTTCCTCCAGTTTATGGGTGATATCCATACAGCTGGTGGCAACTTCCCGGTATCCTTCACGGCCCAGGTGTTTTAAGAGAGCCCAGGTGGCCGCGGTTGCTGCTCCAGTTCGGGTGCCCACCACTGTAGACTGGAGATCTTCGGTGAGGTAGGGTGTTTCAATGGCCATTGCCTCCAGGTGCTTACGTTCCCTGAAAAGAATTCCCCCAGTGGGTATGGGAGCCAGTCCCATTTTATGGGGATCAATGGTTATTGAAGAAACCCCGGACAGTTTGAAATCAAATTCCGGCAAATCATATCCTGATTCTTTTAGGAAGGGTATGATATAGCCACCAAAAGCAGCATCAACGTGCAGATGAATATCCTGTTCCTGACAGATCCGGGAAAGATCCTCTATGGGGTCTATTTTTCCCAGTTCGGTGGTTCCGGCCACTCCTACAATGGCCACGGTGTTGTCACAAATCAGGTCTTCCACTGACGAAATATCCAGACGGTAATCATCATCCAGTTCTGCCATTTTCAGATCCAGGCATAACATGTCGGCTGCCTTTTTAAAGGAAAAGTGTGCAGATTTAGGGACAATGATCTCTGGATTTTCCACATTTTTCAGGTTACGGGCCGCTCTCATGGCCATGAGGTTTGCTTCTGTTCCACCAGTTATGATATGGCCATACACATCTTCTTTTCCCAGTAACTGGCCCAGCATGGTAATAACTTCATCTTCCAGGGCTTTAGTCCCGGGAAATAATCCTGGATCCCCCAGGTTTGATTCTAAAAACATGGCGTAGGCCTTAACTCCCACCGGGTGGGGACAGGTGCACATAGATCCCAGTATTCTACCGGAGCGGTGGGTGAGATCCTTTTCTTTGTATTTCCGGAGCATTTGGTATATCTGCTCCTTGGGTATTCCCTTGTCTTCCATTTTCAATCCCTTAAAAAATAATAATATATTTTAAAATAAATTGAAGGTTTAAAATAAAAAAATAAAGGATTTTTATTCCTGCATCATCTTCCGGGCTGCTTTGAGGAGGAGTTTCTGCTCCACACGGGCCACGGTTTCGCGTACTGTGGCCACAGCATCGGTGTTGGCTGAAACAGAGGTTATTCCCAGTTCCACCAGTTTTTCCACAATAGCTGGCATACTTCCCGCCTGTCCGCAGATACTGGTTTTGACCCCGGCCTTGTTACACTCAATTATAACCCGTTCAATGAGTTTTAAAACTGCAGGGTGACTTTCAGTGTAGAGATCCGCCACGTTTTCATTGTTCCGGTCGATAGCCAGAGTGTACTGGGTTAAATCGTTGGTTCCGAAACTCACGAAGTCAATACCTTCGGCAATGAAGTCTTCAATGGTCAGTGCAGCCGCAGGTGTTTCCACCATGATCCCGAATTCAATGTTCTTCTGGGGTTTAAGACCAGCCTGTCTGGCGATCTTTTTAGCCTCTTTTAACTCGTCAGGGTGCTGCACCAATGGTAACATGATTCCTATGTTGGTGTATCCCTGTTCGTGGAGTTTTTTAATGGCCTTGAATTCTGCCAGCAATATTTCTGGTTCATCCAGTTCCCGGCGGATTCCTCTCCATCCCAGCATGGGGTTGTGTTCGTAGGGTTCATCTTCCCCACCATCTAAGGATTGGAATTCATCGGTAGGTGCGTCCAGAGTTCGGTACCATACTGTTTTGGGATAGAATGTGTCAGCCACTTTCAGGATGTTTTCCACCAGTACTTTAACCAGTTCTGCTTCGTTACCCTCCTGAATGTACTTTTTGGGGTGCACTCCAGTGGTGAGCATCATGTGCTCGGTTCGGAGTAGTCCCACTCCATCTGCCCCAGTTGCCGCGGCTTTTTTAGCTGCTTCAGACATGCTCACGTTAACTTTAACTTCAGTAACTGTTAATGGTGCCTGTAATACCACACTGGGTTGTGCAGTGGTTGTTTCTTCTTTTTTGGCAGTTTCCACCAGCAGGCCTTCCCAAACTATACCCTTATTACCATCCAGGGTTACCTTGCTGTTTTCAGGTAGTATGGAAGTGGCATCTCCAGTTCCCACCACACAGGGTATGCCCAGTTCACGGGATACAATGGCAGCGTGGCAGGTTACACCACCTTCATCGGTGATTATTCCATTGGCCCGTTTCATGGCCGGTACCATGTCCGGAGTGGTCATCACTGTAACCAGGATGTCTCCTTCCTGAACTTTGTCCAGTTCATCGGTGGTTTTTATGATTTTAACAGATCCGGCCGCCATACCGGGACTGGCACCCAGTCCTTTGGTGATCACGGTCCGATCACCTTCATGCAAGGCTTCTCCTGACGCGGTTCCCATGTCCAGAGTAGTTACTGGTCTGGATTGTAGCATGAAGATTTTTCCATTTTCAATGGCCCATTCTGTATCCTGGGGGAACTGGTAGTGTTCCTGGATCCTTTTTCCCAGTTCAACCAGCTGGGCTATCTCATCTTCATTTAAAACCTGTTTGTTCTTAAGGTCCTCTGGTACTGGAACCTTCACTGTCTGACCATTTTCAGATTTCTTCTGGAACATGATGTTTTTTTCGCTGATCTGCTTGCGGAGAATTTCTCCAGTGGCTTTATCCACCCAGTAAGTGTCAGGAGTTACTGTTCCCGATACAACTGCTTCTCCCAGACCCCATGCTCCTTCTATGAGGATTTTTTCCTCTCCAGTGGAGGGGTGCACCGTGAACATTACCCCGGCTTTCTCTGCATCCACCATTTCCTGAACCACTACGGCAATGTAAACCTTGGAATGGTCGAAGTTGTTTTCTTCCCGATAAAATATTGCTCTGGCCCCAAATAGAGATGCCCAGCATTTCCTTACATATTTTATCATATCTTCCGGACCCTTAACATTGAGGTAAGTGTCCTGTTGACCAGCAAAAGATGCTTCTGGCAAGTCTTCAGCAGTTGCCGATGATCTAACGGCCACAAAGGCGTTTTCTTTTCCTATGCGGTGGCAGAGTGCGTTGTATGATTCTATGATCAGACTACTGATCTCATCAGGTATTTCAGTCTCGATGATGATTTTTTTTATTTCTCGGGCTGATTCTTGAAGTTCTTTGTTGTTGTTAACATCCAGGGCATCTAGAATATCCATTATTTTCTGGGTTATTCCAGTTTCATCCATGAACTTCTGGTAGGTGGCCGATGTTATCACAAATCCCGGAGGAACTGGTATCCCTGCCTGGGTTAGTTCACCCAGGTTAGCTCCTTTTCCTCCAGCTATGTCTACATCTTCCTTTTTTAGCTCCTCGAAAAATTCCACATACTCCATTATTACACCACTTAGGATTTTATTGGGATCTACGATTTAAGGTTATTTATTTGACTAATTCTGCTCCTTCATCAACGGTTATCCTACATGAAACAGGGAACTTCATGGCCGCTCTTCGGAGAGCTTCTTTAGCATCGATAAAGTTCTTCTTGTTGGTCTTTATGGTTAAAACTTTCTGGTTTGTTTTTACCAGTGCAACGGAGCTTACGGGTTTACCGAAAGCTTTCCTCATTCCATCCTGCACACGGTCTGCACCGGCACCAGTGGCCATGGGGTTTTCCCGGACAATGTGGTGGGGGTACACCCTTATCTTCAGGTGGTAACCCATCCTACCAGATTTACGCTGCATATACCGGTTGGTGGCTATCCTGGCAGCTTCCAGGGCATTGTGTGATAATTCGGCTTTATCTTTAAGAGCCAAGCTCACGGTTATAGGGAATTCTCCAGAGAGGTTTCCCATATCATATTGAACAATCCTGGAACCAGGAATCTTACGTATGTAATCTTTTCGAGTGTATGCTCTTACCATCTATTTATTCCTCCTTGTATAAATCGTTATTTAAAGCTTGAACATGATATTAAAGCTATAAATGTCATTTCTCGGCCTGGATAAGTAAATATGAATATCAATCAACCAGGTAGAAATCAATAGTACAACTAGTTTGGAGAATTATAATATATAAAATGATCAATCAATCAGAACTAATCTTTTATATTAATCTCAGGTGGAACTAAATTATGCAAGTTGTAATGGGAATATTAAAAATTCATCTAATTTATTTGTAGTGGTTACACCATTGGTTTCCTGATTTTTTTGTTTATCAATGAATTTATTAATCTGGAGTGAACATAAATAGGCTATACTATATTTTAGGGCATAAGTGTTTATTTTTAATAAATATGGTGGAAACTATGAAAATAGCAATAACCGGAAAGGGAGGGGTGGGTAAAACCACTTTAGCTGGTACTCTGGCCGTTATTTTATCACAAGAATACAGGGTATACGCCATTGATGCGGACCCTGACATGAACCTGGCCGGGAGTCTGGGAATACACCACTCCATAACCCCCATAGCAAAAATGCGGGATCTCATTAAAGATAGAACTGGTGCCGAACCAGGATCATCATTTGGAGAGGTTTTCAAGATGAATCCAACCATATCTGACCTTCCAGAGTCTCTTTCCACCAATTACGATCCCGAGGGCCGTCTCAAAATACTGGTGATGGGCACAGTGGATAAAGGTGGGGATGGCTGCGTATGCCCGGCATCAGTGATGTTGAAGGCCATTTTAAGAAATTTAATAATTAAAAAGGACGAAATGGTAATTTTAGACATGGAAGCAGGTATAGAACACTTAGGAAGGCGCACTGCTGAAGCTGTGGATGTTATGATTATCGTGACTGAACCGGGACTGAAATCACTGGAAACTGCCAGTCGTATTAAAAAATTAGCCACGGATATTGGTATTAAAAAGGTGGTAGCAGTGATCAACAAGGTATCCAGTGATGAGGAGGAAGATTTCGTGGCGGGAAAACTAAAGGAACTGAAGGTGGACGTGATAGGTAGCATCCCCCGGGACGATGCGGTTGTCCGGGCTGATATGGATGGTCTTCCTCTGGTAGATTATCCCGAATCAACTGCATTTCAATCTATTGAGGAAATTGCAGAAAATATTTTAAATTGTATCCCCTCTAATTAACATATAATAAAGAGGTTTCATCCTATTACAGATGGAAAAAGTTACTGGGGATATGCGTATCTTATAACCAGTAGACTATCCACGAAGGTTAAATTATGAATATTCAGGTAAACATCACCTTTCATTACCATAAGGATAAACAGGCTGAAATAGCTTTTAAATCACTTTTACCAGATAACATTGGATTTTTAGAGTCGCGACTGCAGGA
Organism: Methanobacterium formicicum; assembly: GCF_029848115.1. Taxonomy (NCBI): domain Archaea; kingdom Methanobacteriati; phylum Methanobacteriota; class Methanobacteria; order Methanobacteriales; family Methanobacteriaceae; genus Methanobacterium; species Methanobacterium formicicum. The sequence goes on from NZ_JARVXG010000057.1 coordinate 91,401, forward strand.
TAATTCTTTAATCTGTAATATAAAAGGAAAATCACTGAAGACTGTTCTCTCCACTGCCGATGATCTTATATCATCCGAGATGCTGGTGGAGAAAGTGCTTGAGATTTAATAAATAAATGTTAACCGTTTGAAAATAATATCACAATAACTAAGGATGTTATAAAAATGAAATTTACATTAAAAGGAGAAGTTTTATTCAGTAAAGAGGCTGATGAAGCCCTGGAAGACATTACAAAGTTCATTGAAGAGGCCAATCAGGACCTTTTCCTGAAAGGAGTGGCCCCTGATCAGAGGGATGATGCTTCCCAGGTGGTTAAATGGAATCTGGCAGGAAACAATCTCCATCTGGAAATAGTTTCCGGTAGAAGGGGAAGAGCACACGACGCACTTCTACGGATGAAAAAACCACTCACACAAATTTTAGGCCCTCAGTACCATATTGGTGTGCGTAAAATAACTGTGCAAGATTATAAGATTGAAATCCCATCCCCAGAAATGATTGATGTCAGCCAGATGCCCTATGTGGAGACTGCTCAATTCCAGAATGGTAAGATGGTCATTGAATTTGAAAAACTGGAAGAGGGAGACCTCAGAAAACACGTGGTGGACCGGGTGGTTAAACATGTCCTGGCCGAAACTGAGAGAATAGCTTCTGCCGAAGACGAAGATGCCGATGATATTTTAACCCGCCAGGTCACCAAAATCGAGCCTGGTACTGTAGTGGGACGCAGCCCCAAGTTTCCCGTGTTCTTTGAAGGAGACCCCACTGAAGAAGCAGCTAAACAGGGTTGGGTGAAGAAATTCCCCGGTAAAGGACAGTGGTTCTACGGTCCTAAGTTCACTGCCCTGCAGCGTGCCATTGAAGACATATTTCTGGAAGTTCTGGTGGATAAACTGGAATTTTTCGAGTGTACGTGGCCTAAACTCATACCCATACCCGTGATGAACAAGATGCGTTACCTGGAAGGACTCCCTGAGGGAATGTATTACTGCAGTGCACCTCGTCGTGACCCTGAGTTGTTTAAAAAATTCAAAAACGAGCTTTTAATCAAAAAGGAAGTTCCTATTGACCGTCTTAAGGATGGTTTGAAGGATCCTTC
>NZ_JARVXG010000057.1:95000-98063 GCF_029848115.1 Methanobacterium formicicum
TGGCCAGGCAGAGGGAGTACTGTCCTGATCCCATTATACCCATGGGTGGGCCTTCAACCACAATATCCGCACCAACCGCAATTGCTGCTTCTGCACGTGCCTGTCTGGTCATGATGTAGGGTAATCCTCTTCCACTGCGTTCGAATAGTCCAGGGACTACTGCCACGAATATTCCCTCTGGAACCTTTTTTTTGGCCTCCATAAGGCAGTGCAGATGACCCTTATGCAAGGGATTGTATTCTGTGAAATCGGCTAAAATTTTAGTGTCTGATGGATCTGATTCAGAAACTTTAGATTCAGACTCTTTATATGGAGGGCGTAACCTCACATCTTCCAGAAACTGTTTCCTATCTCTGGCAATAATTTCTTTAACTAAAGTTTCTCTAGAAGACATGGTATCCCATTAAACTTATTGTTATCATTATTGTTATATGATTATCTTTACAGATCATAAATTATAACCGATATCAATGAACTGATTTCCCAGAATATGGGAGGAAATATTTCCCATTAAAAAAAAAGACCAACGGTAATTTTACCCCATTATTAAAAGGATAGGCGTTTTGTATGCTGGATTTGTGTATAACCAACTGTAAATTGGAAATAGGTCCTGAAGAGGTTTGTTTGGGAATTAAAGATGAGAAGATAGTTTCTATTAAAAAATTATCATCAAGTGCCACTGAAACAATTGATGTTGCAGGTAAACTGGTTCTTCCCGGACTTATTGATGGTCATGTTCATTTTAGAGACCCGGGACTTACCATTAAGGAGGATTTTTCCACGGGTAGTGCTGCTGCAGCTGCTGGGGGTTTTACCACTGTACTGGATATGCCCAACACAGTTCCACCCACCAACACCCCCCATGATTTCAGAGATAAAATAGGGATCGCCAGTCGTAAGAGTCTGGTGGACTTTGGCCTACATGCCGGTGTTGCTGATCTATCCAATATTGAGGAACTTGCCAAATTACGGCCTGCGTCTTTTAAGATCTTCATGGATACAGTGGATCATGAGTTTTTAAGTGAGGCTTTCAGCAAGATAAGCGGGGTCTCTGGAGATCATCTAATCTCATTACATGCTGAAGATCCACAAGTGGTTAATCAGTGCACCAAAAAGATGAAAAAGAAGGGATCCAGCCCTGAATTATATGCAGAAGCTCGTCCTCCCCATGCCGAAATTGAAGCAGTTGCCTCGGCTATTGCACTGGCAAATAAGTTCAACCAAAGAATACATTTTTGCCATGTGAGCACCAGAAAATCCTTAAAACTCACAAGTGAGGCCAAAAAGGCAGGATTAAAAATAACATCTGAAATTACTCCCCATCACCTGTTCCTGGATTCGGGCTGCCTGAAAACATATGGTAACCTGGCCAAAACCAACCCTCCCCTGCGTGATAATAAAAACCGGTTGCGGGTTAAGGATTTACATGATATTGACATTATTGGCACTGATCATGCCCCCCACACACTTGATGAAAAGAAAAAGGATATTTGGAGTGCTCCTCCTGGCATTCCAGGGTTAGAAACCATTCTTCCCCTGCTTTTAACCCAGTTAAACCAGAAAAAAATACGCCTCGGAAATATTAAAAGGTTGTTGTGTGAAACCCCTGCAAAAATATTCAATATTCCAGATAAAGGTTTCATAAGAGAAGGAATGGATGCAGACATGGTGGTGGTGGATTTAAAGAAAGAAGGTATTATTGATCCTGCTAAGTTCCAGTCTAAAGCTAAGTATTCTCCATTTGAAGGTTTCAATGTCCAGGGAGTGCCAGTTATGACCATGGTACGCGGACAGAAAGTTATGGAAGAAGGTCATATTCTGAAAAATCAGGGAAAATTTGTTTATTTTAAATAAGAAGCAATATATTTTCTTTTAAATTGTTGATTTTAAAATAAAAATAAAAATAAATATGGGAAAAAAGTAATCCCATTATTTTTTTCCGAAAGTGACTGCAGATAGGCCTGTTAATACAAGTAACAGTGCCATTACAATGGATTGTAAAGGCATACCTGTATTTTGCATTCCCACAGTGTTGTTCTCTGGTTGGGGTTGTTCACTGACATAAATAGCTGCAGTTGCATTTCTACGATCCAGAATAGGATCATAGGATGCCGTGTATACATGGGCGTGGTTTTCAATTGGTCCTAACTTTTCAACACCCACCGTGATTATTAGCTGAGCTATTGTATTTGTTGGTAAGTTGCCAATGGTCCATATTCCAGTTGCAGGATCGTATGAACCGTAGTTAGCTGTTGAACCTATGTAAATCAATCCTTCAGGGAGTTTATCAAGGACATAAACATCTATGGCAGTATCTGGTCCCCAGTTTTGCACAATGAGTGTGAAGTCGATTGTTTCATGGAGATATGGTTGTGGATTACTAACTGTTTTTTCAATAGTTACATGAGATGTTTGAATTTCATTGTAGACTGATGCTGTTTTCCTGCCATCAGGATCTGTTTCTGATGAAGTTCCAGCAGTGTTGTTCAGGCCCTGTGTTGCATTGGAAATCACAGTACCATTAATCCATATGGTTACATTCTGTCCGGGTGCCAGTCTATCGATTATTGGGGTTATGTTCAGAGGGTTGGTGTATGCAGTCCATGGTATTCCGGTTGATGTGGAGTAGTACGTGTTTTCCAGCAAGTATGGAGTGTAATAATCATCAAAGTTAACGTTCAGGGCGTCGGATGGTCCTTCATTGGTTATTACGATGGTGTAATGGATTGGATAACCCCTTACTATGTTGTTTACATCTGATCCCTCAGTTTGGGAAGTTTTTGTAATGTTCAGGATGGCCCGCGTGTTTATCACCGTGGTGGTGTTGTCTGTGAGGTTACCAGTCAAATTGGTGGTATTGCTGGAGACAAAAACAGTGTTGTTAATGAGTCCAGTGGCATTAGATGGTACTAATCCTCTTAGATACAGATACACAGTCCCAGTAGCATTCAAACGACTGAAAACATACTCATAAGGAGCTAACCATGAACTCCAGTTAACACCATCCAAACTATACTCCTGACCAGTCAAGCGTGGATCCAGAGAATCACTAACCTTCACATT
>NZ_JARVXG010000058.1 GCF_029848115.1 Methanobacterium formicicum
AATTGCCGGTAAGATCTGATAAGAATATAATGAATTTGATTCCCCTTTCCCTTTTTTTCAAAAATCCCTAGATCAACGAGCCCTTTTAAATCCATCCTAGCAGTTCGATGCGAACAATTAAATAATTCCGCATATTCGATTGATGTTATAATATCATTAGATTTCAAATAATCAATAGCTTTCCACTGCCTGTTGTTAATCAGATCAGGATTTTCAAGGATCTCATTAACTCTAGAACGGGTTAAAATAACTCTAAAATCATCACCCACTTCATTAAAATCTGGTTCTGGTAACCCCTCATTTACACATGCTTCAATCATCTTGTTGGTTCCAGAACCCCATTGTTCTATATATTTTGTTAAAAAAAGTGATTGAGCAATTAATTTATTCCTGGGCTTCGAAGTATGATTTCCTTTCAATAAATCAATGGTCATTCCTTCTGGAAGTTTTCCGGGATTCCATATTTCCATGGAATTGTCAAATATTCTAATCTGGACATTTCCTGATGACCTGTAGTCCCGGTGACAGATAGCATTGATAATGGCTTCCCTAATAGCTTCAAATGGATATTCGAAATGTTCAGTTCTCTCCATTTTTTCAGTTTCAAACCAGGCAGCCCGTTTAATATTTGATAAAATGAATTTTTCTGTTTCAGCAATCTGTTCCCATATATTGCCATCAATAACTGCCATATCAATAAATGGTTGAGTGATATCATTCCCCTTAAATTTAGCACATCTAACCTGGGCTTGTGGAAAGAATTTCTGAGGGTCACGAGTAAAAAGAAGTACTGCTGCATTGGTTAATAAACCATTTTTACTCAAAGCGAGTCTTTCCAGCGCATCCTCCACAGTGACTTTAACATCAATATCAAAGTTCCTGCTTTCTCGAGCTCTAATTAGAAACTCATCAAGGGTATCTTTATCAATTTCATCAAAATTCGCTGTTGTTTTTATTTCTTCATCCCAATTTTCTCTATTTTCTTCTATAATTATCCTTTTAAGTTCATCAGGAGGAATCAGTTTATCTTCAGTTCCTACTCTAATATAGGCAATTCCATTCAAGAAATAGGGTTTATTATTGCCTTCTAGAACTTTTACTTCAATAAGTGATTTGCCATCTTCATTAATCTCTCGAATTTCGGGGGTTATTTCTGGTCGTATCCGGTTTATCTGCTGAGATATTTTTAAGAGAACTTTATCAGAAACATCAACGCCTTTAATCTCCCCACTGGAGGTAACACCAAAAAATACAGAACCGCCTCTATGATTACAAAAAGCACAGATGGACTTCAAAGCATCAGGCAGTCTATTTATGGATTTTTTAAGTTCTATATGTTCTGATTCTTCATAAAACATGGAATTACTCCTGCTATTGGAATCAAATATATTAACCTTAATTCACCTTAATGAATGATTTAATGATATTACTTTAATAGTAGATAGTTATTTTTAAAAATTTAAGCGTTTGCCTCTTTTTACTATAAGAATATCGACTTAAATTTGATGTCTTTAGTTCGGGTCCTTTCATCCTGGAGATATCACCAGTATAGATAAGTCCACTGCATCCGGGTGTCACTTTTACCCGAACCATTGGGACCAGAAATTAGGAAGTTTTTACCATTGGGTTCAATTTTTAATTCTTTTATCCCCCGGAAGTTACAGATCTCCAGTTCCTGTATCCTCATGGGGATTCACCTCGTAAAATAGAAATTAATTTTTGTTCTGTTGAAGTGTTACCAGGTAGTTTAACCTTTTTCAGCTCTGATATTAATTCAGAATCAAAATCTTCTATATTTTCCAGTTTTTGGAATGTTTCATCAAGAATCTGGTCTAATATTGAAGCAGGAGCTTTAGAAATTTCATCATTTTCTCCCAATTAAATCCCCTCGAAGATAATATGAATCTTAAATTTTATTAATAAGTTGCTCCCTAATAAAAATATTCATTTATAATATGATTATTGTCTCCTAAAAGTAATAAAGATGTGGGAAAATGTCATATTTAGTTTGTTTTGAATGCAACCAGTACTATGAAGTCGAGAGCTTAGAGGATGCAGCAGATATGGAATTAACCCACTGTGAATGTGGGAGGGAACTTGTCTACTTTGAGAATTTAGAGGATTCATACACTCAAACAGATATAGTTGATGAACCAGTTACTGATGTAGATTATCGATATGAAGAAGAAGCTCTTGAACCTGTCAGGGAGTCTATGGCAAATGGTTCAACCTACACCGAGAAAAAAGCTTCACAATATAAAACCGCACGAGAACAAGGCAATATTTTTATTTATGCAGGAATTGGTATCTTTATCATAGGATTGGGCACCGGTCTATTTTTCAACTATTTATTATTGGCTTTGGTATTTATAGGAGGCTTCCTGGCTGTCTATGGGAATTCCATAATTGAAGAGGGTAAACAAAAAGGGTATAGTTGGCAGAAGGGAATGGAAGGTGAAAACCTGGTTTCTAATTATTTAAACACCCTTCCCAAGGATTACTTTGTATTTAACGATGTGAACTTACCTGGAAAAGGAGGTAACATTGATCATGTTGTAATTGGTCCTACTGGCATATACGTCATAGAAACCAAAAACTACAGTGGACGTTATCGTATCAAGGGCAACCAATGGCTTTACTATAAAAATGGCCAATATATGGAAATTAAAAAGAATCCTGGAACTCAAGTTAGACGAAATACACTAAATCTTATTGATTTTTTAAATCAAAGAGATATTTCCACCAAAAAAACCTGGATAACATCGCTGGTTGCATTCAACTGCCCAGACTTTAAAGTCCTTCAGACACCTCAAAAATATAAGGTTTTACTTCCTAAAACTGTCCCTGAATATATCTTAAATGGAAAAAAAGAAAAATATATGAATTTATTGGGAAGAGCAGCTATGGAATTAGAACCTTATTGTGTAGAGCTTACCTTTGCTCGTTAATTTGAGTATGTTAATTTTTAGAAATAAAAAAGGTAAAAAATTAATTTATCTTCCCCTAAGCATATTCCATATTATTTTCAAGGTGATCATAAGCATATATATTTTTTATTATATCATAACTTTTAAATATAAGTTAATACTATTATGAATTGGCAATATTAATAACGTAAACTGAATGATTTTATTAGATGAATTAGACTGTATTGAATCTGTAAATTTTAATCAACAGATTTTTATATTAAATGGAATAGAAGAGTTAAATGTTTAAGTTGCTCTTTTGTGGAGATATATAAATGCATAAAGTGGTTAAAGTGGATAAAAAAAAGGAATTTTCAAGCATTACTAGTTCTAAAGAATCAGAACTATCTGAAAAATTCAAAGCAGACTTAAACAGGGTAAGGGAAGAGGTAAAAAAAGGTAAATTTAGCAGATATAAAAACTCTAAAGAACTTGCCACTGAACTTGGATTGTAAATGACTTTTTTTCTAGATGTTTCGGATGAAGCAAACATAGGCTTAGAAAACTCAAGAAAAAAGATCCGGAACTTACTAAACGTATTTTGAAGAAATTTGACTTAATTATTAAAAATCCTTATCATTATGAGGTTCTTAAAGGTGATTTGCACGATGCAAGAAAAGCCCCTGTAGGAGATAAATACAGAATTATTTTTGATATCCATGAAGATGAAAAATCGGTGATAATACTTCTTTTTGGACACCGCAAGGACATTTATACGAAAAATGAATTATTTAAAGCGTTTCAAAAAAGTAAAAAACGTAGATAAAAAATAGATTTACTCTTAACTGAATATATAGTTCTTAGACAATACCCTGAGCCATCATTGCCTTTGCAACTTTAAGGAATCCCGCAATATTAGCTCCAACTACATAGTTGCCTTCGAATCCATATTCTTTAGCCATTTTATCAATATTTCTATATATGTTAACCATGTTTCGTTTTAATCGTAAATCAACCTCATCAAATGACCAGTGCATATTTGAGCTTCTTTGTGCCATTTCCAGTACACTGGTGGTAACTCCTCCAGCATTAGCTGCTTTTCCTGGTAAGAACATTAATCCAGATTTTAAGAATAATTTAGTAGCTCCGGGAGTTGATGGCTTATTTGCTCCTTCTGCAACATACTTAACTCCATTATCTATAAGTTTTCTAGCTGATTCTTCATCTAACTCATTTTGAGTAGCACAGGGAAGAGCTATATCACATTTTATACTCCAAAGACCTTCACTTCCTTCTTTATAAATGGTATCCGGAAAATCATTTAAGTATTCATGGATACATTTTCTTTCTTCTTCTTTGATATGTTTTACAAATGGAATAGATATCCCATTTTCGTCATAAATGTAACCTTTAGAGTCAGACATGGCAATAACTGTTGCTCCAAGTTGTATGGCCTTTTCCGCTGCATATATGGCCACATTCCCTGAACCAGAAATTATTATCTTTTTACCTTCCAAAACTTCTCCCCTTGCTCTTAAAGCTTCTTCCAATATATAAATAAGTCCATAACCTGTGGCTTCTCTTCTTACCAGAGATCCACCATACTCTATTCCACTCCCGGTTAATACACAATTGTGCCTGTTTACAATTCTATTATACTGCCCAAACATATACCCTACTTCTCTTAAACCCACACCAATATCCCCCGCAGGGACATCAATATCCGGCCCTATATAATTTTTAAGTTCAGTCATGAAACTCTGGCAGAATCTCATAACCTCAGCATCGGATCTGCCTTTTGGATTGAAATCACTCCCACCCTTTGCACCGCCAATTGACATACCGGTTAGACTGTTTTTTAAAATCTGTTCTAATGCTAATAATTTAAGAACCGATAAATTAACCGTCTCATGAAAACGAAGCCCTCCCTTATAGGGGCCAAGTGCACTGTTGAACTGAACACGAAAACCTCGATTCACCTGTACTTCACCATTATCATCAACCCACGGTACCCGGAACATAACCACTCTTTCCGGTTCTAAAAATCGTTCTAAAATCTTTGCTTCCTGAAATTCAGGATGCCTTTCAAACACCACATTAAGACATCTTAAAATCTCAGTTGCAGTCTGAATGAACTCTGGTTCATATGGATTTTTTCTCTCAAGCTCTTTTAATACATCATCCACGTAGGTCATATCCTCATCTCCTAATTTTTAGATGGTAATCAATAATATTCCACTTTTAATAATATATTAAACGTTTCATAACCATAAAATCCAATTTTCAGGGTTCATTCTTAATTTTAATCTCTTTTATTTTCATTTACCTTTACTAAATTCTGATAAAATTCATCCAGAGTTGCATTTTTTATTTTTCCTTCAGGTACATAATCTAGCTACTATTTGATAATCTATAGATTATTCATCCTTATAATGGTTAACCTAATTTTAAACGTCCTTTTGAGGTTCACAGACAATACTTTTACTTTTCAATATTCTCAATATTGCATCGGTTTCATCCGCATTAAAATTGTACTCTGATAGCTCTTCAAAAACAGTGTATTTTGGACAACCTCCCTGTTTTTCCTAAGTACAGCGTATTAAGTTGTTCACATAACTCAAAATGAAAGATTGGTTAATGCAGTTACCATTCCACTTCAAAATAATGGATTACCAGTTGCACCAGTTATAATTGGTTTCCTATTGATATTAGGGGGGATTTATCTACCGAAGAGAAGCTGAATAACTCAATAAATATCAACACCACTATTTAATATTTAAAAAAACAATTAATAACTAGGGAGGTATAAGGGAGGTATAAAAAAATGGAAGGTTTTAAACTAAGCGAAATCCCGAGACTGGTTATAGCCTTAATTATTGTTTTAATTGTCGGTGGTATTGGTAGTGCAGCCACCTATCCTCAAATTCCCCTCTGGTATGTCAACGTTATTAAACCAACCTGGGCACCACCAAACTGGCTTTTTGGAGTGGTCTGGACTATTCTTTATATCCTGATGGGCACGTCCCTCTTCATGGTGTGGAGGAAAGGCCTGGAAACTAAAGAGGCTAAAATTGCCCTAGTGGTCTTTGCAGTTCAGCTGGGACTGAACCTGTTATGGTCCCTGGTATTCTTCGGACTCCATTCTATCCTGGGCGGCCTGGTAATCATAATACTGATGTGGCTAGCCATACTAGTTAACATAATTCTATTCTACCGGATTTCCAAGTGGGCTGGCCTGATTCTTTTACCCTACATTGTATGGGTGACTATAGCTACCTACCTGAACTACTCTATTTACCTTCTAAATTAACCGGATATTTCTTAACTAATTCTTTTTTTCTTCAGCACATAATCTGATATTCTTGGTAGATAAAAAGGACAGGACAATAGTGGTTGTTGATTACGACCACCAGGTAACATTGACAATAAAAATTACAGATATTCTAAATGATTTTTTTTACAAACCCCAAGCATTTTTATTACCAATCTGAAACTGACCACCAAAATTTATTGGTAGTCAAAAAGTAGTCAAATATTTATTATATAACCTACAAATAGTAGTCATAAAGTAGTCGAATTGGTTTAGATAATAAAATAGTTTAGATTAAACAAGATTTCCAGGATTTGAAAAAATGTTCAATCCATGTTTCAATTATAACCATGAATTAGTAAATAAACTGCTTGAAATTAATTCCATAAGGGATTTTATTGTCAACGCACCGGTTGTACTGGAAATGGAAGTATCACTAAAAAGAGAAGCGCTTCTCAAATCTGCACATCACTCCACTGCAATAGAAGGTAATCCCTTATCCTTAAATCAGGTGGATAAACTGGCTAAGGGAATCAAAATACAGGGACAGAAGAGGGCTACGCAGGAAGTTCTAAACTATCTAAACGTGCTTAAATATATGGATAGTTATATTGAAGACGGGAAAATTACAGAGAAGAACGTTTTAAAGCTTCATGAAAATATAACTCATTACACACTGGAATATACTTATCTTGAAGGCCAGTACAGGAGCGAACCAGTTTATGTTGTAAACCAGGAAGGTGATATTGTTTTTACTCCCCCCAATGCCAATCTGGTGCCGGGCCAAATCCAGGACCTCCTGGAATGGATCAATAACACATCTGGTGAATTAAATGCAGTTATTTCTGCAGGTATAATCCATTATGAATTTGTGAGAATACATCCCTTCGTAGATGGTAATGGAAGAACAGGCAGGGCACTTGCAGCGATTTACCTGTACCTGAGGGGATTTGATGTTGACTTTACCCTGGATGAATACTACAACAACAACCGACAGGCATACTACCATGCCCTGAACTCGGTTGATCCCCAGACTCAGGACCTAACAGATTGGCTCTTATATTTCCTGGAAGGATTCTTAACTTCGATTGACGAAATTAAGAATAGGATACTGTTATTTCCCGCAGGTGCACCAGTGAAGATAAAATTAACCGAGAAAATGTTGAAAATCTTAGAATATGTACACTTAAACGGCAGCATCACTAACTCCGAGGTTCAGAAGCTCTTAAATATCTCTCGCCAGGGAGCTTATAAAGATTTACGGAACTTAATGGATAAGGGAATTATAGAGAAGAAGGGTGGGAGCAGGTCCACTTATTACATCTTAAAGTAGTCAAATGGGTAGTCGTTTAAGTTGTCGAATGTAGTTAAAAGGAGTTAATATTACTGATTTATTTTAGTATTATGAGGGTTATTTTTTAAAATCAATAGCTATTAGAGGGAGTTTATATGGTGGTGAGATCCACATTAGATTTTATTTCAATACGTTAAACTTAATTTTTTTTAATTCGCTAGAATAGTTAGTATATTAAGATACAGAATTCAGTTAATTTAATTTATAATCAGTAACAAAAGGATTACTATAGAGTTTGGGGGTGTGATTATTTAATGGTTAATAGTCGTTCAAAAGGAGAGATTAAAGCACTTACCTCTGACCTTAAAAAGGTTTTAAAGGAACTTTATGGGGATAGGCTGGTGGAAATAATCCTTTATGGTTCATTTGCCCGGGGTGAAGCAAATGCAGATTCTGATATCGACATTGCCATAGTCCTCAAAGGCAGTGTAGATAAGTTTCAGGAATTGGACCGATTACATGAAGAGACCTATCACTTAGCACTGAAATATGGAGAACTTATCTCATTTTATCCAATATCTCAAGAGGATCTTAAAGATACAGAATGGCCCCTTCATTATTATATCCAGAAGGATGGTGTCAAAGTTTGAAGGGTAAAATTGAATTACTACTTGAAAGAGCCGATGATAACCTGGAATCTATCCAATTACTTATTGATAATGGTTATCATGACATTGCTGTTTCTAGATCTTATTATGCTATGTTTTACGCCGCAGAAGCGGTTTTACTAACGAAAAATTTAAAATTTTCATCTCATAGTGGGGTTGTTTCCCAGTTTGGTATTCATTTTATTAAAACGGGAATATTTAAACCAGAATTAGGGCGTGACTTCAATAGAGCATTTGACGATCGTTCATCTGCTGATTATGGATTCAGATCAGAAATAAATAAGGAAACTGCAAAAAAGGCTTTTTATCGTGCAGATAACTTTGTTAAACAGCTAAAAGAATACTTGAAGGCGTAAACTTTTACCCATTGCAGAGCTTAATGGATAGGTAATTATAGAGAAGAGCCGATCCACCCTTTTCCATCTTAAAGTAGTCAAATGGGTAGTTTCAGTTGTCGAATGTAGTTAAAAGGAGTAAATATTATTGTTTTTAAACCGATTCAACCAGAAATCATGAAAAGATCCATGAAATAATATCCTTGGACAATGATTTTGAAGGTAAAAATTGGTGGCGTTTCCATGCTCTCCTCATAAGAAGACTTGTTTCTTTTTCATGGGGCAACTGACACAGTTACAACGTTTTGAAATTAATGAACTTGAACATTACATTCTCTTTTTGAAATATCATCATGATAAAGTTTATAAAACAAAAATCTCCCATCAAAATAATAAATTAATCAGTTGAGTCTTTTTCATCAGGTAGTGATGGTTCTGGTATAGGTCCTATTTTCTTTTCAAATTCTTCAACATATTTCATTAACCATTTAGCTGTTTTTTTGGCGGATAAGGGAGATAATATAACTTCGGCCTGTACTTCTCGCATTACATTCAGGTCCGGGGGAAGGAGTATTTCATCCTGTTCCAGTGGCTCGTCAGAAAATAATAACAACCGGAAGTCACAGGCATTGAAACCCCCAAGGACTCCAGTTGCATATATTCGGGGAATATCCGAGGGAACAATTAGTGGAATGTCATTTTTTTCCATTACATTTTTTTTCTGTTTCATTTGATTCAACCTCTACCTGGAAAAAGAAGAATTTTCTCCAATCATTTTAAGTTCATCAGGGTTAGAATTATTAAATTCAATGAAAGAACGACGTTTATTGGTAATTTTTTCTTCATTTTTGATGTTATTCAATGTATTCTCTGTTTTTCGTAGATACTCCTCACTTTCAAGAATAGTCAGGGCCAGGGCTCTTTTATCATCTTCTTTAAGTTTGAATTTTTTAGGTTTTCCATCGGCAAAATCCAGTATTCCTATCTTATTCAATTCATTTACATGCCTATAAGCAGTTTTAGGAGATGTTTCAGCTATCCGGGCTATTTCTTCAATAGTTAAAAATTCCCCCCAATTTTCAACCATTTCCTCCAAAATACTGATCCTTTTGGTGTTTCCAAAAACCTCTCTTAACACGTTTGCCATTAATTTACCCTCCTAAAAAGCATTATATGTATTATTTTCTATGTGATCATAACCATATATAATTTTACATTTTTTACCAGTAATGGTAATAAATGACAATTTATGAAGTATTATATATTAATTTAATACTATATTTATTCATATGTATGAAGATGATGAGGTTTCCCTAATTATAAAGGAACTAGATGAATATGAAAAACGAGTTTTACGTTTATTAGGTTCTCTTAATATATCTCAACATAAAAATATACGAAAAGAAACCATTAAAAGAGACTTCCCAATAAATACGGGAAAAAGATTGACAGGACACTGGGTTTATTACGAACTAAATGTCTTACAGGCCAAATAATTATGGTCTAAGTTCCTTGGGAGTGAGGGTAGCTCAAGAACTGGTAAAAGAATTAAGGGATCAAAATTACAACGATTTAAAACTTTTATTATTGATATAAAGTTTTTAACTGTAGCAATGTAAGAAAATAAGGATATTTCTCCCAAAAAAATCTCAGAATTATCTCGAAAAATGTAATTTTATTAAATAACTTCATCCCTTAACCATAATAATAGAATCAATCACCATGGGAGTAAAATGTCACTCAAATGCCCAGAATGCAAGGAAACACTTAAAAAAGGGTTAATACTCTGCCAGATTGTGGTCGAAGGGGTGTTTTTGTTAAAGATAATGTGGACACCTACTCTGAACTATTAAAAAATTTCCCATCGGGGATGACTCCCCGCCCCCAGCAGAGAACCATTCTGAAAAAAATAGCCCAGGGATTAGACCAGGGTTACCATTACCTCCTGCTGGATGCCGGTACGGGTATAGGTAAATCTGCTATTGCCGTTACTTTAGCCAATTATTTCTCTTCAGCCTATCTGGTGACCATAACCAAACAATTACAGGACCAGTACCATAATGACTTCAAATTCCAGGTTTTAAAGGGTAGGAACAACTTTGATTGCATTGAGGGCATGGTTTTCAAGGACATCACCTGTGATAATGGACTCTGCCAGACAGCAGATTTACTGTGTGATCATGGTATCAGCCGTAAAGGAGAACTAATCTGCTTCAACGACATGTGGGGCCAACCCTGGTACTTTAACAGTGAGGATCCCTGCCATTACTGGCTGCAGAAGGGCAAATCAGTACAGTCCCCCATCACGTTAATGAACTATTCCTCCTTTTTTCCAGAAATGAATTATATGGAACACTTTGGAGAAAGGGTGCTGGCGGTTTTTGACGAGGTACATAACATGGAAAATCAGGTCATGGATCAGTTAAGCCTGGAACTTTCCAATAAAAATTTGAAAAAGGATTTTGATGAATACCTGGAAAGATTGATAGAAATCGATGAGTTACATAGTATCCCCTACATATCCAAGGAGGATTTCACGGAAGATGTTGATTTCTGGAAAGAACATATTGTTAAGTTTAATGATGCCTATAAATCCATACTTAAAATTCCAGATGTTCCCCTGAAAAAGCGTAAATCTGTCCATCGGGTCATTAATCGGTTATCTCTGGTGGAAAGTGAGCTGGAGGATCATCCCACGGAATGGGTGATTGAAGCCAACCGGAAGGTGCGGACAGTTACCTTTAAACCAGTAGAGGTGAGCCGGTTTGTTCAAAGGTACCTCCTGAGTCATACTGATTACTGTCTTTTAATGAGTGCCACCATCCTCAGTAAGGATCACTTCTGTAAATGGCACGGAATCAATCCCGAAGATGCCTTATATATCCAGGTTAAAAGCCCGTTTAAAATAGAAAATAGACCTATTTATCTTAAAACAGCAGGTAGAATGTCCAATAAATTTATTGAAGAAACCAAACCCCGATCCATTCCTGCCCTTAAAAGGATACTGGAAAAGCACCAGTCAGAAAAGGGATTGATACATACCCATAGTCATAAGTTAGCAACTTACATTAGCCAGCATCTGCAGGATCCTAGAATAATCATTTACAGCCCCGATGGTAAGTCCAGGAGGGGTCCTAAACGGGAACAGGTCATCAGAGAATTTGTGAAATCTGAAGAACCTCTGGTACTGGTAGCTCCCAGTGTGGATGAAGGTGTTGACTTTCCCGATGATCTTTGCCGTTTCCAGGTAATCTACAAGATACCATTCCCCTATCTGGGTGATAAACAGATCATGACCCGGATGAAGAGGGATGGCTATTGGTATGCCTACAAGACTGTGGCCAGTTTAGTCCAGGCTTATGGTCGGGGGATGAGAAACGAAGCTGATTACTGCAACACCTATATTCTGGACCAGGATATTTACGGTGTTCTAATGGAAAAATGGCGCAAATGTTTATATTTCATTCCCGAATATTTTGAAGAAGCTATTTTATGAAAAATACTAAAGACAGATACACTTCCAATTAACTTTAGGTTTAATTAAAGTCCATTCTCCCTATTACTCAAAAAATGTTCTATGAATTATATATTTAAAATTAAAATTAACCTGTTTATTTAAGGCTGAAAGCTATCACATACTTTTTAAATAAATTATATTAAAATCATAAATGTTTGTTTCTTTTAAGTAGATATATATATGTTACTTTACAAAACTATCAATTGGTATCAATATTGTTTAATACCAAACTAAAATTTTTGAAAGGGAATACAGCATAAAGGAGGTGAAAAAGACTTGGAAAAAACGAAAATATCCCTAAAATTATTACTGGTTATTGCCGGGCTTTTGGCAGTATTATCCATTTCCCCGGTAATGGCTGATGATAGTCTAGCAAGTTCCGAGTCCCCTAAATATCAGGGTGACAACCAGAACACCGGACAGTCCCCCTATACTGGCCCACAAACCAACCAAACCCCGTGGAATTACACCCTGAACTCCAGTGAAAGCATTACCATAGCTCCAGCAATTGGCCCGGATGGAACCATTTACTTACCAGTTACTATTAGAACAAATACTCATTATTATTGCGATTTAAAAGCTATAAACTCTGATGGAACCTTAAAATGGAATTACACAATTAACAATGGTGCAAATAGTAACTCAGGTTTTACCGGAACACCGGCCATAGGGTCAGATGGAACCATATACATTCCAGGATACGCTGAAAGTGGAGGTTTCTTGCTGGCTTTAAATTCTGATGGAACATTTAAGTGGAATTACATCACTGATTGTTGGTCCGGTTCGAATTCTCCAGCTATCGGAAACGATGGGACCATATACACTTCCGGGTTTTACCAGGGAGAGAGTCCAATGGGTTCCAGGCAATATGGTATACTTTATGCCATTAATCCCAATGGTACCTCTAAATGGAATTACACCATCACTGAGCCAGATTATGGTATGAGTTGGTCACATGGATCTCCAGCAATTGGTACGGATGGAACCATCTACTTTACCGGTGAAGTTGCCACCTGGGGATCCTTTACTAGCCGGTTATATGCAATAAATCCGGATGGTACTGTAAAATGGCAAAAAATCATCAACGCCAACCCATCTTATTACACCAATCTCCGAATATCACCAGTGGTAGCTAAAGACGGAAGTATAATCATCACACCATATTACTACAACTATGTGGACCATACCAATGTGGTTTATGTCTTTAACCCCGACGGAAGCGAAAAATGGAACACAATCCTCCCCCATACTCTGATAAGAGGATTAGCCCTGGCCAGTGATGGAACCCTATATCTTACAGGATGGTACGAAAACGGAAACAGTATAACTGGAATCCTTTACGCAATCGGATCTGATGGTTCTATTAAATGGAATTACACCACGGACTATCCCTTGAACTTCAACCCGGTTATTGGCAACGACGGAACCATTTACTTCGGTGAAGGAGCAGTACCCGACACTTTATACGCATTGAACAGTGATAGAACCCTTAAATGGTCATTACCAGTTCAAACAACGACCGCCCCTGTAATCGGAGCTAGCGGAGCACTGTATGTAGGTATTGTTACTGATGGCCTGTCAGGACAGATTTACAGTCTTCTGGCCATTAAGAGTCCTTACTCTCCCCAGAATGATCCTGCCAGCAACAACAGCAACGACCCAGTAAACACTGTAAATGCCGCCAGTAAAACCATAAAAATGCAAGAAACCGGACTACCAATTAATTGGATGGTCCTGGCCGTGTTAATGGTTTTAGGTGGTTTAATCCAAACAAAAAGGAATTAAATCCATCCTTTTTTTTATTTTTTTTATTTATTGATATATTTTCTCAAATAGAGCTTAAGGAACAAGCCCCAGAAAATAATATTAACCTATTGGAAGGACTATCTTGTGCTGTTGGAACTTACCTCATGCCAACTGTTGAAATTTAGAAAAACTCTGGATTTCATCCAAATATAATATATATACCAATCTAACAGACTACCGGCAGTCATTCCTCTCTTAATGATTTATGATGATACACCACAATCTTTATATTAATACTAATAATATTATAATTATGAATTAAATTAAGTGTTTATGGAATGATTAACATAAAAACATGTGGAGACTAAGAAATGTCATCAGATATAGGAGATTTAAAGAAAAAATCGTCCTCTTTAAAGAAAAATAAACGCTCCGAAGAACCTTCGATCTCCCCGGAGTACCAGAAAGAAGTGGAAAAGATACGTATTGATACCCATAAAAAAGGCAAACGGATAAAAATTGGAACTATCCGTGACTTTTCAAAAAGATATGGGTTATAGGTATGACTTACACTCTAGAAATAAACAATAGAGTGGATAAAAACTTTAAAAAGCTAGAAAAGCGCGATAAAAAACAAATTAGAATAATCAGAAAAAAATTACTACAAGTACTGGAAGATCCATATCGCTTCAAACCTCTCCAGAATGATATGTACGGTCTTAGAAGAGTTCATATTGGATCCTTTGTTCTGGTTTATGAAATAATTGAAGCCGAAAAAACTGTTCTCCTTTTAGATTATAGACATCACGACCATATTTATTAATATTTGATCCCGTTTTTTTAGAAATCATTTCTGACTACTTACTTACACCTACACGTTTTTTTGCATTAAATAGCAAATACTTATTAACTTCCGAGTGATATGGTAATTAGTGACCACATTTATCCTTTTAATTAAGTATCAAGTCTTAATAGTTTTACTAAATGTAAATTGTGGTCTGTTATCAATTTAAAACAAGATAGCTATGCTCATAATGATTTAGTTAATGGAGAATTCTAAATGAGAAAATATTACCTTGATAATTTGCGATGGCTTGTAATTTTAGTATTGTTCCCGTACCATACCTTACTCCTCTATAGCAGTATCGGGTCCTACTACTTCCACGTGGCTAACTCAATGGTGGCCAATGCATTCCTCCTCTGTTTTGCCCCCTGGTTCATGCAACTGCTGTTCACTGTGGCCGGGATCGCCACCTACTACTCCCTGAAGAGGAGAAATTCCACGGAATATCTTAAGGAAAGGGTGACCAAACTCCTCCTCCCGGCAGCGGCGGGTGTCCTCCTGGTAATACCGGTGAGTGTTTACTTCGGCTTCCTTTACAGTGGATACACCGGTAGCTTCCTCTCCCTGTGGCTATCTATTTTCAGCCACCCCCTGGAGTACCTGGCCAACGGAATAATTATAGGCCCCCTGTGGTTCCTGTTGTACCTGTTCATAGTCTCGGTGGTGGCCCTGCCCTTTATCATGAAGTACAAAAAGGGAGAATGGAGAATACCCATGGAAAAGGTAACTGTACCTAAACTATTGCTGATGATAATCCCCCTGACCATTGGTAGCTTTTTCCTCAATTTATACCCGGATAAAAGTGTAGTTCAGTTCTTATTACTCTTCATGGCCGGTTACTTCTTACTGTCGGATGACAGTGTGCAGGAGAAGCTGGAGGATAAAAGATGGCCACTTTTCATCTCCTTTGTGGTTTTAACCAGTATCTATGTGGTGCTAGCTTTATCTATCCTGAGTTCATCGGCAGACGCGGGCAGTGCCACTACATCCATCCTGTCTCTGTTCCTGATGCAGCTCTACGCCAACGTTATCCTGTGGCTGGGAGTCCTGGGGGTCATGGGAATGGGTAAACACTACTTGGAATTTAAAAACCCCACCACCCTGTACCTGTCTGCGGCTTCCTTCCCCATTTACATCTTCCACATTGTATGGATCAACCTGTTTGCCTACTACCTTATTGGCTGGTTGCCGGGTATGATGGCCCTGCAGGTAATCCTCACCATGGCGTTGAGTTTCGTATTCACCATAGCCACCATTGAGGTGGTTAGGAGAATCAAGGGGATCCGGTTCCTATTTGGGATTAAGGGATGAAATTTTAATCTGGAGGTTGATTCCCTTTCAAATATTTTTTTGGCCTGGCTAGAATGGGGTGTTATCATACCATAATCCCCTGTATGTAGAATGAGAATATTTACATAATTTTTATATAATAGTTATTACTATTTTTGTTTGAAGTAAATTTTTATAATTAAGGAGTTACAAGATGTACATAATGAAACGAAAATATAAAGTTTCGGTCATTGTAGAACATGATAAAGATGGATATTTCGCTTTTTCTCCGGAACTTCAAGGATGTTACACTCAGGGAGATACCTACGAGGAGGTTATGGCCAATATTAAAGATGCCATTAAACTCCATCTGGAAGACCGCCTGGAAAGTGGCGAAGTGATACCTGAAATCAACTCAGTTTGCCTGGCGTCTCTGGAAGTAGAGGTATGAGTGGAAAACTTCCTTGAGAAAAATAATATTCCTTTTTCCTTCCAAATAATTGTTCTTTTAACCCCTTCTGATCCCCACCCTGACTGCACATTAAAAAATAACTACCATTAAAAACATAATAACTACCGTGATGTTCACCTTGTTTTTTCAGTTTAAGGCCTTAATTTTCATAAAATAAAAGGGGGATTAGACATGAATGAGAAAAAGGGAAAGGCAGAAGAGATTATAGACAATATGCTCCAGACCATCAAGGAGAGACAGGTGGATCTGGACAATGCCATTGCCGAATACACCAGCCGACCGTTTAAACCGGCCATGGATGTTATGGAGGACGAGAACCAGATTGTGGTCAAGACGGACCTACCGGGGGTTAAGCGGGAGGATATCCAGATCGACCTCACCGAGGACACCCTGGAGATTAGTGCCGAGTCCTCCCAGGAAAGCGAAGAAGAAGGGGAGGAAGAGGGAGTGGTTTACCACCGCAAGGAAAGGCGTTACGCCTCGGCAGCCCGTACCTTGATACTCCCGGCCAAGGTGAAACTCGGCGAAGTCACCGCCAAATTCGACAACGGTGTCCTGACCGTGACCATGCCCAAACTGGAGAAAAAGGAAACCTTCAACGTCAAGGTGGATTGAAAAAGACCATTTTACCTTAAAAACCTTGAAATATTTGGATACCAAAAAAATTATTAAAAAAATAGATAAATAAGGGGTGTTTTTTTCCAAACCCCTTAACTCACTTTTACACTGTTCAGTATACTGTCCATCAACTTCTGGTTGTTGTCAAAGACACTGGTTTCGGCAATGAACTGCATGTAGTAAACTTTCTGACCTTCCTTACCGGTGATGGCGGTTAAAACCTTGTTTTCCTGGTTGCTGGTGGGGTCAGTTAGGGTAAATATCATCTTGTACATGGTAAGTCCATTTACCGTGGTCTGGGTGTCACTCAATAGCTTGGCTGATGAACCACCCTGAATATTGGTTTTGGTGGCCTCCTTGGCCTGGGCCATGGTCGCCCCTACTGCCGCCAGATCTCCCATGGAAACATGCAGGGTGAGACCGTCTGAACCGTACAGGCTGGTCAGATACTGCACACTCGATCCACTGCTTACAATATCCCCCTGGGAAGTGGCAGTCTGCCAGTCATCGGGATAATTAAAGGTTAAACCATTCTGTGAAAAGGTTTTGGTCAGGGCAGTTGTATCTCCTACGTAGTAGTTAAAGGTGGTTGCATCCGGGAACAGTACAGCCAGTAACCCTATTATAACAATAAGACCCACGCAACAACCACCCACAATGGTGAGAACCTTCACCGTGTTGGTCTGTTTACTCCACCAGTTACCTTTTTTAGGTTCTGTTTTTTCTTCTCCGGCCGGAGGAACACTATAGGAATATTTAGGCAGTTTGGTTCCGCACTCTTGGCAGAACTCAGCCGAATCTTCATTTTCACTCTTACAATTGGGACAAATCTTGCTCATAACTATCACCTACATCACTAAAAACCCTGTAAAAAATTACAAACTAGTTATCACTACCCATTTAATTGCTTTAACCACAATAGCTAGGCCAACACCCCCTAAAAGTCCAGTTAATAAGCGTAATGTATTGTTACTCATACGTGAACCCCCCAACTGGGTGAAACCATCTAAAAATGTAGGGATCATCATGAGTATCCCCAGTGCTACCAGGTAAATGGTGTAGTCAATGTAGAAGAAGTAGGCATAAATAAAGTATGAAAAGGCACCCAGATAAAATCCAGTGCAACGGGCGCAAACCGGGAAGTAGATCCCATGAATATTAAAAGTTCTCTCTGGGATACGATGGCAAATTAAATTTGAAACCCTAAAATCGTCTGAAAACATACCAGTGGTGCCCCCCTTCCATTGCATGTTAATTTGATAAAATATTGTTGCCCAGAACTAATATAATTTACTCAGACTTTTTAGAATAAAATTAAGAAAAAAGGAGAAACCACTTGGTAAAAGATATCCTGGGGTAAAGATATCCCGGAGTGAACGATAACCAGGGGTAATCTACCTATTTGGTGTGTTGAACCATGACCATCAACGCCATGCCCACGGTTTTAACCATTTTCTGTTCCATCTGGATGGTCTTCTTAAGGGCCACCTGTTCGTACTTGACCAGGGCCTTCTTCTTGTTTTTAAGACCAGCCAGGGATAGTACAGCCATACCCACACTGAGGATTGCTCCGAAGATGACCACCAGGTGCAGTCCACTGGTTAAATTGGCAGCAGCCACTCCCTGTAGTTGGCTGGCCTGCATGAGTTCAGGGGATATGGCCAGGTGGATTAAAAGTCCTGCATAACACACGGCAAACACCATCCCCAGGTTACGGGTGGTGGCAATGATACCGGAGGCCACCCCTGATTTTTCAGTGGGTAGCTGGCTCATCAGGGCCTTGTTGGTGGGTGACTGGAACAGGGCCACTCCCAGTCCCATCACTGCCAGGCGGATGAACACATCCCCCGCAGTGGAGTTTACCGTTAACTGGGTCATGGATAATAGGGCCGCCGCGGAAACCATAGACCCGGCAAAGGCCGGGATCCGGGATCCGAAGCGGTCGGAGACCATACCACTGATGGGGGCCACCACCATCATCAGGATGGGTGAGGCAGTTAACACCAGGCCAGTGGTGGCCTGGTCCAGGTGGAGGACCTTCTGGAGGTAGAAGGGCACGGCAAAGAACATCATGTACATGCACAGGTAGTTGAAGTGCAGGCTGAGGTTAAAGGCCCCGAAGGTCTTCCTTTTGAAGAGTCTTAAATCCAGGACCGGGTGTTCGCAGTGAAGTTCCTGGTAAACAAAGAGGCCCAGCATGACCACGGCCCCTACCCCGGTGAAGGCAGCGAAAAGATAACTGGCCTGTTCCACCAGGTTCAAGGTTAGTACGGTTAAAAACAGGCCCAGAAACTGTAACAAGGTACCGGGTATGTCCCATTTAACTGCTGTACGGGTGCTGCGCTTGAGGATCTGGTAACAGAATACGAAGTCCAGTATTCCCGTGGGTACGTTCACCAGGAATATGGCTCTCCATCCCAGATATCCAGAAATCACTCCTCCAATGGCGGGTCCTAGGGCCAGGCCGGCAGCTATGGCCACGGCGTATATTCCCAGGGCTCTTCCTAGTATGTGGCTGGGGAAGGATCGGCGGACCAGGGCCATGGACACACTGATCATCATGGCCGCGGCCAGTCCCTGCAGTCCCCGGAAGATGATGAGAGCTTCCACTGAAGGGGATAAACTACAGAGTAGTGATGTGGCTACAAATCCCACCAGACCAGCCATGTACACCCTTTCCTGTCCGTAGAAGTCTCCTAACCGGGAGAAGAATAGGACAAAGCCTAAAAGGGTTATCAAATATGAGATCAGTACCCACTGGACTGTGGTCAGGGCCACTCCAAAGTAGACGGAGATGGTGGGTAGGGATACGTTGATGATGCTGGCGTTAATGGGAACCATCATGGTTCCCAGAGATAGGGCTAGCAGGATCTGCCATTTCTTTTCAAAACCAGAAATGTTATCATGACCTGGATAGGGGATTTAAAGAAGAATGGGTGGATAATCCCTTAATTCCATCTGACACTAACATTTCCACAGTTAAAAAAAATCTGTTAAAATAATCAAATAATAATGGTTGCGTTTTGGTAGTTTTAAAAGCTAATTTACTGGTAAATTTCAACTGAAAATACACCTTCATAATACACTATTAGTACACTAAAACTTAAGTTTAACATCACTTATAAAGGTTGTCATATAGGGATTAACTACCACAGAAAGTAATGCTTTTTACATTACATATGATTTGTATTGCATTTTGCAATACATGTTAACCATGGGAAAATTTTCTGATCTAACTACCCTAAATAATACTAAAATTTATATACAGTGGGAAATAACTAATTAAATCTACAATAATTACATTAGAATTAGATTGAAGTATTTTTACTTATGGGAATTTAAAGAAAGGAATCATCACTATTTTTTAAGGTGTTTTCTAGATTAAGGTGAAATGAAAAATGTTAGATATAGCTTTTAAAGATTTTAAAGCCAAAAAGGGCCGCACGGCCATGTGTATCATTGGAGTCATGGTCTGTGTTTTACTCATTGGTACCGTTAACCTGGTCCTCTATGAAATGGAATCCGGTCTCAAGGGAGACCTGGGAACAGTTAACGGGCAATTGTACTTTGAAAAGAACGGGACCAGCTTCCCACCCTACGCCAGTATAATCCCCCAAACACTGGGGGATGAAGTCCTGAAAAGGGCCGAAGTTGACCAGGCCAAAAGTACCGAGGCCCTCTTTGCACCGGTTCAAACCGGGGAGAGTGCCCAGTACACCATGATCGTGGGTTTGACACCTGGTAAGGAGCAGGCCTTCCTGGAGAACGCCACCGTGAATGGTAAAAGTTCCCTGGTGGGTGAAGGTGACAATGCGGTTATAGTGGGTTCCGAGGCTGCTAAAAAATACAACGCCACGGTAGGTGGCACCATAACTGTGCAGGGAAACCAGTACAAGGTAGTGGGTATCATGAAGCAGGTGGGCAGTGGATGGCCCCTGACCATTGATAATTCCCTGGTCATGCCTCTTTCCCATGCCCAGGCAGTGATGGACATGTCCGGACTCATATCCACAGTTATCATCACTCCTTCTGGCTCCATTGACGGTGCAGAAACCAGTCTGCAGGACGCTTATCCCAGTTACACCATTTACTCCCAGAAGGACACCCAGAAAACACTGGATGACAACCTGAGCCAGATCAGGATATTCATGAACATGATCAGCACCTTCATATTCCTGGTTTCAGTGATCATCATCATGATCGTTATGATGATGTCGGTCAAGGAAAAAACCAAGGAGATAGGAACCATGAGGGCTATTGGAACCAGTAAAATGAAAATTATGGCCTTGATAATATATGAATCACTTATCCTGAGCTTAGTGGGTGGTATTGTGGGGATCATCCTCATGTCACCCACCTACAGCATGCTGGGCCTATTGATGGGAGCAAAAGAAGTGAATTTCCTGAGCTTCAACATACCCGGAGCCATTGTCTTGCAGGTCCTGGTCATCGTATTTGTAATTGGAACCTTCAGTGGACTCATACCTGCCTACCTGGCCACCAGAATCAGTCCTATAGATGCTCTGCGATATGAATAAGAATAATGAAAGGAAGTGTGTGTAATGAAAGGTTTAGTTAAAGGAGAAGGACTCTGGAAAACCTATAAACTGGATAGTACCGAGGTCCACGCCCTACGGGGGCTGGATATAAGTGTAGATGCGGGAGAATTTGTATCCATTATGGGTCCTTCTGGGTCCGGTAAATCAACCCTCCTCAACCTCATTGGGGGCTTAGATACCCCTACCCAGGGGGATCTTTACATTGGAGGGAAGAATATCGCGGCAATGAAGGATAAGGAACTCACCCGGATGAGGGCGGAGAATATTGGATACATCTTCCAGACTTTCAACCTCCTGCCGGCGTTGAGTGTACGGGATAATGTGGAATTTCCCATGAGGAACCTCACCGGTAGTAAGAAGATGGATAAATCCTCCCGGATAAAAAGGGCAGAGGAATGTGTGGAAATAGTTGGTCTGGGGCCCCGGATGAATTACCTTCCCGCCAAGCTTTCTGGTGGGGAGAGGCAGAGGGTGGCCATTGCCCGGGCCCTGGTGAACCATCCCAAGTTCATCCTGGCCGACGAACCAACTGGTAACCTGGACAGTGAAGCCACCAGCAACATAATCGACCTCCTGCATCAGGTTAATGAGGAGGGAACCACGGTGATCATGGTTACCCACGATGTGGAAACCACCCGGGACACCCGTGTACTGAGAATCAGGGATGGATTGATTGAAAGTTAAATCCATCTGACCCTTTTTTTAAAATACTCCTTTTTATTTATCATCCTTTTTTTTATCGTTCTCTTCATTCTCTGGAAAAAAAGGATTACCTAAATACAGTAATAGATTTAATATAATACTTAATAATAAATATCTATTGAATAAATATAACTGCAGGGGATTTAAGATGGCAGAAGATAATGTGGATTTAAAACTCCTGGGCCAGGACCAGCTACTACCCTGGCTCCAGCACGATATCTCACAGGTAACTCAAAGTATAATGGTAGTTGGCCCCTGGCTTGATGCATATTTTGTAGCTAAAGTCCTGGATTCAATGCAAACCACCAAAATAGGGGTTTGTTTCCTGGTGCGTATAGATGGAGATGAACTTATTGACGCCAAGACACTCTCCGCCTTGAACCTGGCCCGTGAAAATCTGGAAAACTTCCAGGCCCGGACCCTTCCCTACCTCCACTCCAAGGTTATCCTCCTGGACCAGGCTTTATTTTACCTGGGAAGTGCCAACTGGTACTGGTACAGCCTCCACAAATCACTGGAAACCACAATAACTGGAAAAATAGATATATTGCCGGGATTAACCACGGAAATGGACCGGTACTGGGAAAAGGCCACACCATTAACCCGTGAAGATTTAAGATGTTACCATGATCTGGAACCCCACCAAAGAGATCCATACCGATATAGGTTAAAATGACTCTAAATTTACTATATACTAATTATAAATGCCATAGTACCAGGTTTAACCAATATCTAACCGGAAGAATGACCGTTCATAAACGGGAAAGAATGACTGTTTCAATAAGAAATAAATTAAAACACTGTTAAATTAAAGGTACTAGACTACTCTTCTTCTTTGGGTATGAAGGTGGCATTGATTTTAAAGGAATAAGTCTGTGCCTCGGAAGGGTCTTCCTTCTCCAGTTTCTCCACACTCCACAGATCCAGGGGGTGCCGGTCCAGGATAATGTAGCCACATTCACCGGAAAACTCCATGTAGGGAAACTCAGCTTCCCGTAAGGTCTTCATAATCCGGATCATAACCTCTTCTAATTCTTCTTCATCCAGTTCTAGAACAGTGTTTCCCTCGCCCATAGGTTCAACCCTCCTTATTATCTCCCTGTAAATATTTGATTTATAAAATTTAAAAAAGTAGTGCTAAAGCGCCAAAGGGATGAAAACAATACTCTGAAAGGATGAAGAGATAAAAAACAATATTCTAAAGAAAGGAAAAATTAAATGTGATTAGGGTGAGAAGGGGTTGTTGTACAGATATATTATAGGCCGGCAAAGCATTTTTACAGTGATAGTGGCTAACCCCTCTCCACCATATTTATGGTGGGGATTGTAGAAAAAATTACTGATTTTACGTACTGTTCGGGGAATTTACGAACTGTTTGTATTATATAAACTGTTTGGAGAATTTAGAACCGTTCGTATTTTTCATTATCCCCCACATAATAGCACATAATGTAACATAACTTTTATAATAGAATTATTACAAATATTTTTATTACAGTGTCTATCAATACAATCTTGAGAGGGAATAAAAATGAGCCAATGGAAAGAAGTTAAAAGAGATGAAGAGGAAAAGGAAAAAACCAAATTTTGGGAACCGGAGGTCATCGGAGAAACATTGCAGGGAACCTACATTGATCTGGAAGAAAATGTAGGCCAGTTCAAGAGCAACCTCTACACCATAAGGACCAGTGAAGGAGAGGTTAAGGTTTGGGGCTCCACAGTCCTGGACGGGTTAATGGAAAAGGTGGATATGGGACTGGAAGTCCGTATAACCTTCAATGGCAAACAACCATCCAAGAGTGGTAAAAACCCCTGGAAAGATTTCAAGCTGGAATACCGGGAAAAATAACCTTAAATTTTTAATGGTAATAGAATAATTCACTAGGTAATCAATATTCCTAAAATATCGATTCTAAACTATCCACTAATTAAGTGTAGTACCAATATCCTCAGAGTTTTAGCATGAACCAGCAAGTATTCACCATAGGGCACAGCAATCATCTTTTCAGAGCATTTCTGGAATTAATCCATAAAAATAACGTCAACATGGTGGTGGATGTCCGCACCAGCCCCTACAGCAAGTACTCCCCCCATTTCAATAAAAAACCATTAATGAAGACTCTGGAAGAATCAGAAATAGACTATGTTTATATGGGAAACAAGATCGGTGGAAAACCACGGGATAAGAAGTTCTACCACGAGGACCAGCTCCAGTACCACCTCCTGGAGAAGGATGAAAAGTACCAGAAGGGACTCCAGGAACTGGTGGACCTAATCCCCAATAACACATTGGTGTTGATGTGCAGCGAGGAGAACCCCTATCACTGCCACCGCCACCACCTCATCAGCCAGTCTTTACTTAAAAAGGGGTACAGTATAACCCACATTCGTGGGAACGGTACCCTGGAGAATGTGGCCAATGATTATCAGGCCAGGCTTTTTTAAATTCTGAAAAATTTGATAATCAGACCCTAACTGTTAATTCTTATATGTTTGATAGGACATAATTTATATCACAAATACTTATCCCATGGATTGAGGTTAATAATATGAATACTGTCCTTGAAGTGAGTAAAATTGTTAACATACCTCCAGATGAACTTATAGCCAGGGGTATGCTAGCATTTCTGGAGAAGGAAATCAGACTTTCTGAGCTGGAAATCGCTGATCTTCGTGACAAGTACGATGTTGCTAGCAAAGAAGATTTATATACACTCATTGAATCTAAATCCATCAACAGCCATCCTGCCTGGGAAGACTATATTACCTGGAAAAATAAGGAAAAATACCGGAAAGATCTCGAAGAAAAATTGAAATTAATCCGGTGATTTTTTTTGCTGCAATTATATCTTATTCTTAAGAAAATATCCGAAAACGAATTTAAAGATATTGTGGTCTCCACTCGCCTGTTAGGTGGTAAAACCAGCAATCCCAACAAGTTAAGATTAGATATCTGTGATGGAAACTTTTTTAGATATCTGGCATACTGAAGATGGGGATTATTCATACCACTGGGAACAAAGAGCCCAAAGAGGATTGATAAATCGCTGGGACAATGCACCGGACCACCAACACATTTCTACATTTCCTGATCACTTCCACTCTGGATCTGATGCACATGTTGTTGAAAGTAAATTGGATCCAAATCCTGAAAAAGCCATACGCACTGTTTTGACATTTATCAGGGAAAATTTAGATTGAAACAACCTTTCCCAATCATAACTAGAATCACCATCCACCAGAGTGGAAAATTCTTAATAAACACCGGAGGTAATGTGTTAAGTGAGTGGATTCAGACCGAAAGGTTATATATGACCTCCACCAATGTGGTTATACTGCAGGGGTACCCAAGCGGTCAACGGGGATAGGTTCAGGGCCTATTGGTGTAGGCCTTCAAGGGTTCGAATCCCTTCCCCTGCACTCTAATTTTAATAATTAACTCTTGAAACCATTTCTTTAAATCTTCTATTACGAGTGTCTTTTTTTTTAAAATCCCTTTACCAGGTTAATACCCCTATTTAAATATTAATTAACCTCCGCCTCCGGTTATCTAAAAGCACCTTAACCGATTTATTTATACCATAACGGGCATATATGTGATAAGAAGATTATCATGTTACAACAAGTCCTCGATGCACTGGAAGGTAACCGCACCTTCAGGCGGAAGGTGGAACATATCGAAACCCTCAATGCCCGCCAGGCAGAGTACGGTGAGGTGAAGGGCCTACCATTATCCATCCAGAAGTACCTCCAGGACAGCCGTATTCAACTCTACCAGCACCAGGTTGATGCCACCCAGCTCATCCGGGAAGGGGAGAACGTACTCATAACCACCCCTACGGCTTCCGGTAAAACCCTGGCCTTTAACCTGCCCATCATGGAAACATTGAGTCAAGATGAGGAGGCTACGGCCCTCTACATTTACCCGGCCAAGGCACTGGCCAATGACCAGTTGAGCGTCCTGAAACACCTGGAATCCTCCTGTGGACTGGACTTCAAGCCTAATATCTACGACGGGGACACCCCCAAGAACATCCGCCCCTGGATCAAGGAAAACTCACGCCTCATTCTAACCAATCCCTACATGTTACATCTTATCATGGGCTGGCACCACCAGTGGAGCCGTTTCTACCGCAACCTCAAGTACGTGGTGATTGACGAGGCCCACCACTACCGGGGGGTTTTCGGCTCCAACGTGGCCTTTTTAATCCGAAGGTTAAGACGAATATGTAATCATTACGGTAGTTACCCCCAGTTCATCCTTTCATCGGCTACCCTGGCTAATCCCCAGGAGTTCAGCCGTAACCTGGTGGGTAAAACCTTCCAGGAGGTTAACCATGATACTTCTCCCAGTGGGAAGAAGCATTTCATCTTATACAACCCCTTTGCCAAATGGGGTGATCTTTCCACCCACCAGGAGACCAAGAACCTGTTCCAGCTCATGGTCCTAAACGATCTGCAGACCCTGTGCTTCACGGTTAGCCGGAAGATGGCGGAGATCATCGCCATGTGGACCAAGAGAGAGTTGAATGAAACCAGACCAGACATGGTTAACCGAATAACTGCCTACCGGTCGGGATATCTGGCCGAAGAGAGGAGAAAAATAGAGAAGGGACTAAAGACTGGGTCCCTGGTAGGGGTGACCTGCACCAATGCCCTGGAGCTGGGGGTGGATCTGGGTAGTCTGGACGGGGTGATCATCAGTGGCTACCCCGGAACCATGATCAGCACCTGGCAGCAGGCCGGTAGGGCAGGCCGGGCGGAAAATGAGTCCCTGGTGGTGATGGTGGCCTTTGAAAACGCCCTGGACCAGTACCTCATGAAGCACCCTGAATTCCTCTTTCACAAATCCCATGAAAATGCAGTGATCGACCTCCAGAACCGGAGAATAGTCAACGGACACCTCCTGTGTGCCATAAAAGAGTTACCATTAACTGTGGATGACTTTGAAAGGTACTTCGAGGCGGATTATGATACTTTAGAAGAGATACGTCAGATGGGCCTGGTACAGGAAACTGGACAGGGATTAACCTATGTGGGGCGGAAGGACCCGGCCATGGAAATCAGCCTGGACCAGATATCCAGTGACCACTTCCGCGTCTTCCATAATAAACGTTTGATGGAGACCATGGACCGGCAACATGCCTACAGTGAGGCCCACGAAGGGGCAGTGCTCATAAATCAGGGGGAAACCTACATCGTGGACCAGTTCAACTTCAAAAAACGAACCATCAATGTCAAGAAGATGGATGTGGATTACCATACCCAGGCCCTTCGGAATGTGGAAGTGACCATTGAAAAAGAGCTGAACAACCGGAAAATTGGTAACTTCTCGGTCTCCTTTGGAGAGGTGAAGGTTACCCAGGACTTCTACAAATACAAGGAGATGCTCTACGGTAAGACCCTGGCCACCCATGAACTGGACTTGCCACCCTTAAAGTACCATACCCGGGGCCTGTGGTTCACTGTACCGGGAATGGTGGCTGATTCACTGGAGAACATATTCACCAAGAAGGACGCCTACGCTGGTAGCCTGCACGGTGCAGAACACGCCCTTATCTCCATGTTCCCCCTGCTGGTATTATGTGACCGGTTTGATATAGGGGGATTATCCACCAACTACCACCCACAAACCGGGAAAGCAACTATCTTCATCTACGATGCCTACGAAGGGGGAATTGGACTGGCAGAAAAGGCAGTAGAGGTCATGGATAAACTGGTGGAGGTCACCCGGGACATGGTTAAAAGCTGCCAGTGCCGTAAAGGATGCCCCACCTGCATCTACTCCCCTAAATGTGGTAACGATAACAAGCCCCTCCATAAAAGTGGGACCATATTCCTTTTAGAATCTATAATGAAAATGATGGAAGGTGAAACCATGGAATTCCCCACACACCTGACAACTGATCATCACGAGATCTCCAGTCCACCTTCAAAAACATCGATGGTGGGTGCAGAGGGTTACCATGAATTTGAAAATCCCCAGAATCTCACCCAAAAGGGTGAATCCTTCTACCTCAATGGTAACTACCCACAAGCACTTTCCTGTTTCCAGAAGGCCCTGCAGATGGATGAAAATCAACTTTCAGCCTGGAAGTACCAGGGCATGATAGAGCAGCAGCAGGACCATCAACCAGAAGCAT
Organism: Methanobacterium formicicum; assembly: GCF_029848115.1. Classification (NCBI taxonomy): domain Archaea; kingdom Methanobacteriati; phylum Methanobacteriota; class Methanobacteria; order Methanobacteriales; family Methanobacteriaceae; genus Methanobacterium; species Methanobacterium formicicum. The sequence continues at coordinate 28,384 of NZ_JARVXG010000058.1, forward strand.
TGAAATCCCTTAAAAGAGCCCTGCAGATAGACCCGGATAACCCGGAAACCATCTATTACCTGGCAGTTTCCCTCTATAAAACTGGTAACCATAAGGAATGCCGGGATCTTGCGGAAAAACTCACCAGGTTAAGGGGTGACTGGGATGATGCCTGGTGTGTTCTGGGCATGGCTCGACAGGCCCTTAATGAGAATGAAAAAGCTATTCAAGCTTACCATAAGGCTCTTGAGATTAATCCCTTAAATGAGGAGGCTGGAGATAATTTAAAGGAACTTTTGGAAGATTAATGGACTAAATTTATAGATTAATGGACTAATTTATTATATGTCCTGAAGCCACTAGCACCCGAAAAGATTTTCCCCTGCTTAAAATCATGCTTAGGGAATATAAATTAATGTTGTTTACCATGAACTTCTTAAAACTAGAAAATTGTGATTTATACTACCAGGAGACGGGTAGCGGTGATCCTGTTGTATTGATACACGGAATGGGTAGTGACCATACTGCCTGGGGAGGTCTGGTTCCCCTGCTCCAGACAAACTACCGGGCACTGGCAGTGGATCTACGGGGCCACGGATACTCCTGCAAAACTCCCGGTCCCTACTCCCTGGATCTCTTTGCCACTGATCTATTAAAGTTACTGGAATCACTGGACATTGGAAAAGCACATTTCCTGGGCCATTCCATGGGTGGAGCAGTTTTACTGGAACTGGCCCTCCATCACCCCGAAAAAATGTATTCCCTGACTCTCATATCCAGTTTTGCCAGGGTAGACCCACCACTGGAAAAAAAATTAAACACACTCCTTAAAATCCTTTCCGAGCAGGGTTATGAGGCCTTTTTTGATGCCTGCCTTCCTCTTACCTATACCCCGGAGTTTCTGGAGAAAAACCAGGAATCTTTTTCTTTGATTAAAGCCACCACCAGTCAAATGGTATCTCTCACCAGTTTAACCGACACCCTGCAGGCCTGCCTTCAGATCGAGCTTAAAGATGACCTGAGTGAAATAGATGTTCCTTCACTGATTATTGCCGGTTCTGAAGATACATTTACCCCTCCTCATCATGGGATTTTCATCAGTAACAACTTAAAACAGGGAAAAATGGTAATTATGGAAGGTGTTGGTCATAATTTGCTGGTGGAACAACCTGAAAAAACTCATTCCCTAATAAAAGATTATTTAAAATTGTCCAGGTTTAAAACTGATTGAAGATAAATAAATGGCTAAATGAGTTATAACATCTAACCTGAGTTGTTCTGATAATCACATTATATGCATAACGGAGTCATATCTATGGAATACCCTGAAAAAACTGCTGGATATAATATGGTGAATAATGTTCCTGTATTTAATGACGATAACACTCTGGCTGAGATTGAAAAGGCACTGGAGGATGCAGCTCACCAATTCACAACTTTGGATTACATTTATCTCACTAAAAAAGATAACACCCTGGTTGGTGTTATTTCCATTAAAAATCTAATGTCCAGTGGGGATAAAAGTTTAAAGGCCAGTGATATTATGATCCGTGACCTGGTCACCACTGATGTTACCAATGATCAGGAAAATGTGGTTTACCTGGCCCTTTCTCATGGTTTAAAATCCATTCCCGTGGTGAATGAAGAAAAGGGTTTTATGGGGGTGGTGCCCTACGATACCATACTCCAGATATTCAACCACGAGGTGCAGAGTGATGTGTTCAACTTTGGAGGAATATTCCACCGTGTGGGGGATGAATACACCACCATACATTCTTCAGCCCTCCACATGATACGTTCGCGCCTTCCCTGGCTTATAATTGGCGTTATTGGAGGTACACTTGCTGCATCCCTGATTGCCCAGTTTGAAGAACTTCTATCCAGTTTCATTGCCCTGGCCAGCTTCATACCAGTGATGGTGTACATGAGTGATGCTGCCGGGGCCCAGACTGAAGCCCTGATAATCCGTAGCATGGCCCTGGAATCCCACCTCAATGTTCGAAAATACCTCGCCCGGGAAGTAGTGGTGGCCATTACCCTGGCTGCTGTATCCGGTTTGTTTGCTGCTTTTTTAGCTTATATGACCCGTCAAAGCCTAATACTGGGAGTTATTATTTTCCTGGCACTGTTTTTAAGCATCATTGCCTCGGTTACCATTAACACCTTTGCTCCCCTAATTTTAAAGAAGTTTAATTACGACCCGGCATTGGCCACCGGACCACTGGCTACCATATTCAGTGATATAGCTACCCTGGCTATTTATCTGGCAGTGGCCATGACTTTACTCCGTGGAGTTTGATTAAAATTAAACCTGCCCCAAAAAAAAATTAACCTCCACAATTTGATAACATTAACTAATTTAATTAGGGTTTAACAACAGAATATAATAGGAATTGTGGGGGCAATAAAAATCCATTGGGGGGACTATATGGGGGAAAAATTATATTTACTGGGGTTAATAACACTTTTATCATCATTAATTATAGTGGGGGGTAGTTTAACTTCATTCAGTTCTTCAGATTCACCAGTTATATCTAATGTGGTTGTTGATGCTGGTTTTACTTATTACTGGGAGAATCATGCCTATTCTGGTGATCTTAATAGCATCTTTCCCCTACGTTTCCTGTCACCAGCTCCCCCTCGCCCACTCTCCCCGGAATCAACTCGGTATCTTTCACCTCACTCCTCCCGGATTTTATCCAGTTCTCCCTTAAGACCATTATCAGAGTTTTCCCCCCGAACTCTATCATCACTACCCCTGAGACCATTATCAACCGTGGTTACTCGTCCACTTTCCCCCTCAACAAAAAGAGAACTTTCGACCGAGTCAACACGGCCTTTATCCCCTTCACCTCAACGTACCCTCTCCCCTTACCCAAAAAGACCAATATCAAGCCCGGTGAAAAGAGAATTATCACCTTCTACCACCAGACCTTTATCACCAGCACCGGTGCGACCACTTTAAACTTATTATCTAATTTTTTTTATTCCAGAATTCAAAATTCTCACTTATTTCTCACGTTATTTTTAAATGGAAAATTTTAGGATAAATAATTTGATTAATGGAGGGAGTGTGGGGATAGATATGGTCCCTTAAAATAAATTAACATCAATATTACTATTATAATAAAAAAATGTTGTTACAAACTAATAATGTTGGGATAAAGTTATATTGTTGGAAGATCAATAGGGGTTTGAAGAATTAATTTTTGGAGGGCCACTATTACATGAACAACAGGGAAACTATATTCATTGTTGGAATTTTTTCCATAATCCTCATGGTGGGATTTGCAATGAGCATTATTAAATTTTAATTTTATTCCCAATGGTATGGGGAAAAATCATTAAGCATATCCCTTTTTAAAAATTAAAATTAATAAGAGCCATCTTGGCTGCATTCTGCTCTGCTTCTTTTTTACTTCCCCCACTACCAGTTCCGTAGTTTTCTCCATTGATAATTGCAGCCATGGTGAAGGTTTTGTTATGTGGTTCCCCTTCCTCATGGACCAGATCATAGGTTAAATCCAAGCTCTCATGGTCGCAAAGCTGATTCAATTCAGATTTGTAATCATAAAAAAATACATCTTTCTGTTCTATGTGGGGCAGCACAGTTTGGGAGAGGAACTCTTTCACTGGTTCCAGACCGAGGTCCAGGTACAAAGCCCCGATAAAAGATTCAAAAACATCGGCAACTACTGAATCTACTTCCCGCCTAGTTAGTTCTGCACCGGCACCCATTTTAGTGTACTGGTCCAATCCCCATTCCGTAGAGTAGGCATAAAGTGCCTGTTTACATACGAAGTTAGCACGCATACGGGTTAATTCACCTTCGTTTAACCCTGGATCCATTTTATATAAAAATTCAGAGACCACCAGGTCCAGTACGGCATCCCCCAAAAATTCCAGGCGTTCATAACACTCACTGAGACCGTTTTCATGGGAATAAGACTCATGTAAGAAGGCCAGTTCGTAAAGATGGGTATCATTGGGTTTAATTGAAAAATTATCCAGTAGTTTCATATTATCACTGATCTATATTAGTATATGTTCTAATATGACTTAAAATAATTTGCTTTTTTTTAAAATATGGTTTAAGCTGACTAAACTCAAAATTGGTTAGTTTTATCAGGCCAATATATTTAATACAGGCATTTCCATTTGTATAATCCTTTTACATTTATTTATCCAGTTCCGGGTTGTTGGAGATGTTTACCAGGGCCACCAGGGCCACGAATATCATGGTGAACACGGTAATTAAAGCCATATCAATGGTGATGTAGTTGTACTGGAAAAATATGAATAATATAGTTCCCAGGGCAGTTATACCATAAACTAACGCAGCTTCACTCCAGTAGGGCTTACTGGTGATTTTCGAACGGATTTTATCATTGATAGTGTCATATCGGGAAAGGTACAGGGCAAATATCTGGAAGAAAATGTAGACCACCAGAAACCAGCCAAAGAAGTTGGAGACCGGAACTCCGAAGTAGGCACCGGGATTGGTCCACACCCACATACCCTGTAAGGTGGAAGAAAGGGGATCAATGGTTAAATCCCACATAACCATTATAAACGCCGCTATTAGCGGTACCAGGAAAACCTGTTTTCCCTGAAGTTTTCTAGCGTACTGGCCAGTTAACACGTGGGCTAAAGCAAAGGAAAGATATCCCACCGCGAAGTAGGCAAATATGATTATAAGGGGAACGGTCATCATCCCCAGGCTGGGTGAGTAATGGTAGTATCCAAAGGGGAATCCCGTGGCTATGCTCAGGTTTTCAAAGGTGAAGCTAACGGCCCAGGTAATCAGGAAGAAAATTAACATGTTTTTCTTACCATACCTATCCACTCCGTGTAAAACTGCTAGGACGAATATAAATGCCGTGGCCAGGAAGTAATCTACGGATTGTAAATTGGGATCACTGAAGGTAAAAATCATTAAAATGTTAATTACAAAATAAAGTATTATTAAAAACCATCGCAGCTTATTAAAGGAAGTTTTCGGCTTTTTTACTGTGTTAGGCATGTAAATTTCCCCCTAAAATCCCTATACTAATATATAATCAGATTTATTTAAAGGCGAATAAATATATTTTGATTTTAACCGTTATGGTAAAAATAAAGAGCCTAAAATTAAAAACAAATTGTTACCACCCCCACCTTTGAATCAGGTGAAGTGATCTAATACTATATATACTAGGTTTATCAGTTAATATTGAGGAATTATCCCCGTGATAATACTAACTATAACTGGATTTTTTTTATTCTGGTGATATAATGGGTTATTTAATCTGTGGTAAATGCAAAAGTTACTATGAACTTCAATCCGGTGAATCTGTGAAGGACTTTGCCCGTGAATGTAAATGTGGTGGCAAGTTAAGGTACGTGGAAAATATGGATATTGTGGATCCCGGCTGGAAGCCCACCATTATCCCCCGGAAAAGTACCAGAGCAGAAATCCTGAGAAAAAAACTAAAATCAATTTCATCCCTCCCCCGGGATTTAAAGTACCGTCTGAGCGGATTCTGGAACCGGCTCCGGTACCGATTCCAAAGTGCTCAGAACTGGAATAACACCCAGGGTACCCATGGAAACTACTATGATTATGGAATGAACCCCCTGAATTCCCTCAGAAATGAACTAAATTTAAGAAACATCAGATGGGTCCTAGTTATACCAGTAATAGCAGTAATAACTCTTATACTGACCTTTACTCCAGGTATTCTTACCCTGTTAACCTTTATACTCCTAGCTGCCCTTGGTTACACATTCAACAACCAGATATTAGGAATTAAAAATGCCTTAATTGCCGGCGCCATTTCTTTCTTCCTGGGAAGTCTTTTTACCGGTTCATTTCTCCTTTTAATTCCATTCACTATACTGGGAGCTATTAATGGAGCAGTCTGTGGATGGATTGGTGGTTACCTTAAAAAAATTAGATCCCACAGATCATTTTAATCAAACAGCTCCCAATTGAAAGTGTAGTTCTCGGCTGAATTCCTTAAATAGAGAAAAATTAGAGAAATTTAACTATAAATGAAACACAGTTATCAATAAAACCAGGTGTCTGGAATGGTGGAGCCATCTAAATTAATGGGGAAACCGTAACTACACCTTACCAATGGTATTTTGTTACATTGCCATAAAAGTACTCTTTTGGCTATAAATCTTTAAATGTTCATAGAATTTTTTAGTTAATCTTCTATAATTTCAATCAAAATATGGTAAAATTCCAAAAAATTATTATCATATGAATTCATAATTAATAACATGAAATCCACTATCTATCTAAAATGTCCACAGTGCCGTGAACATGGCCTCCTCATTGAACGGCAGGGCAAATATTTCTGTGCCAATTGTATGTACGACTACACACAATTGAATGATGACCGGGGTAAACTAGACGAAATTTTATTAGAAAATATTAGGGAAGGGGGTTTTGGTTTTCCATTTAGCGCTGCCTTGTATGAACGGGTAACCCTGGTCTCTCCCCAGGAAGCAATGGAATATGTCAAAAGATTGGCTGAAGATAATAATATCGAATTAATGCCCAGTAAAGGGAGTATCCTAAAAAGTTTATGGCCACTTTTAGCTTTAATCATAGTTGTTGTTGTGGTAATAATAGTTGCCTTCTTGTTCGTTGTTAATGGATAGTGGACATCCCACCCAGGGGAAAGAAAGATATTACGAGCGACGATTTAATTTTAAAGAAATAGTTACCCGTAATGGATTAGAGGAACGCACCTGTAAGATATAAACATAGAATAGAATGATTTCAAAAATAGATAAATAAAAAATTATTTCCGAGTTTATTCTAGGACTTAATTTACATCTTAGTTTTAGTATACGAAATGCATTATCCAAAATTTATTTAACTATATTTCCCAATTTCATTTCCTTAAACTTAATTACAAATTCAGTGCCATTGTCACGGTTTAATTCAATTTCGCCATCAATCTGACTAACTAAACCGTTAACTAACTGCATACCTAATGAACTGGTATTTCTAAAGTCTAAATCGGACTGTATCCCCACTCCATCATCACCCACTTTTAAGACATAAATATCATCTTTTTTGGACAGATCAATGAAAACCTTACCATCCATATCTCCAGGGAAACCGTACTTCATGGAATTAGTAATCAGTTCGTTTAATATTAAACCCAGTGGGATGGCAGTGTCAATATCAATACTTACTTCTTCAACATCCAGCAGGAGTTTTACTCGGTCAGGGTCTTTCACATAACTTTGGTAAAGATCCCGGGCTAAAGTGGTGATATATTCTTGAAATTCAATACTTTTTAGGCCCGTGGATTGATAAAGCCTTTGATGGATTAAAGCCATTGATTCAGCACGATGCTGACTTTCTTTGAAAATTTCAATGGATTCCTGATCCTTTAAATAATTAGCCTGAAGATTCAATAGACTGGAAATAATCATCAAATTATTCTTAACCCTATGATGGATCTCCTTAAGAAGCATCTCTTTTTCTTCTATAGATTTTTTTAGTTTTTCCTCAAACTCTTTACGCTCGCTTAAATCTGTCATCACATTTATTACTGCTTCTGGCTTACCTGATACCCCTTGGATTGGCGCAACAGATAGGGACATGAAAATTTTTGATCCATCTTTTTTAAACACTTCAACCTCAAATGGTGTTAAAAGTGGGTTGAAAAGGGTTTCTTTCCCATTTCTTAATCGATCTAACTCTATATGGAGTTTTTCAATAAAATCTAGAGGAACAGTAGGCGATGGTTTTCCAATTACTTCTTTTTCTGTCCATCCAAAAATTCTTTCAGCCGCAGGACTCCAACGATGCACTCGACCATCAAAATCAAGAACAATGATTGCTGCGGGTGATGATTCAATGATCCGTTCCAGTTCCGCTTTAGTACTTTGTAAATCCTCTTCAACCTTTTTAATTTCAGTTATATCCTGAGTAACACCCCTGTTTCCAATTTTTTGGTTATTCTCATCATATATGGCCTTTAATCGAAGCGAAATGAATCTGCTTTCACCATCACCCCTAACTATCCCATGTTGGATGGTGCTGATAATATCCGGGTCATCGATTTCTAAGACCTTGACTGATTCTTTTTCTACATATTCCTTTTCTTCAGGGGGGACGAAACGATTGATATATTCAGCAGCGGACATTTGGTATCCTCCCTGTTCCTGGGCATTGGTTCCGTACAATGCATAAAAATGGTCATCAAAGGTGAACATGTCCGTTTTAATATCATATTCCCATTTCACCAGTTTTGCCATGTCCATACTCATAAGAAGAAGGTCTTGATTTAATTTAAGTTTATCTTCAGCGATTTTAAGTTCAGTTATGTCCTGATTGACACCTCTAGTTCCGATTTTATTACCCTTTTCGTCGAACATGATTTTGAAACGCACTTGCAGGAATCTTCTTTCACCATCGGCCCTAATCATCCAGTGTTGAGGTGTGCTTAAAAAATCAGGATCATCCACTTCAAAGGTCTTGGCAAATTCTTTCTCCATTGTTTCATAGGCACTCGGATCAACGAAACGTTCGGTATATTCTTGTCCAGAAATCATGTTACCGCCTTCTTCTTCAGCTGAAGTGCCATATAATGCATAAAACTGGTCGTCGAAGGTGAATAGATCTTTTTCAGTGTTGTATTCCCAGTAAACCATGTGGGCCATATCCATGCCCATCATCAGACGATCCTCACTCCATCGGAGTTTTTCATCGGCTAGTTTACGGGCGGTAATATCACGTGATACTGCAGATAGTTTTTCTGGTGTGCCATTGGCGTTTAGGATGGGGGTTACGATTACGTCCCACCATTTTGGTGTTCCTTTTAGGGTTGGGCAGTAGGCGGTGAATTGCGCAGTTTTCCCTTCTCTGGCTCTGGTAAGGGCATAGCGTGCATCTGGTTGAAATTCATCAGGGTAGAAATCAATAAGACTTGTATTTAAAATGAGGCTTACGTCGTCAACTTCCATTAGGTTCTGTCCGCCCTCACTCATCATTAAGAGGTTGCCTTCCAGGTCAAGGACTTTAATGCAATCCGGACTTGCGGCAATAATACTGCGGTTGAATTCCTCACTTTCCCGGAGAGCATCTTCAACTTTCTTACGTTTACTTGTATCCCGGGAGATTGATAGAATCACATCTCTTCCATTGATCTGGAATAGACTGTTACTGGTCTCAACTGGGATTCTTTCACCATTTTTGGTGATGAATTCCGTTTCAAAATAGCTTTTTCCATTTATGATCCAATAAGTGTCTTCAGGAATATCAGCCCTTTTATCAGGGACTATTAAATCATCTAGTCCTAACTTTAAGAATTCATCAGGGGAGTAACCCAATTTTTCCAGGCCAGATTTATTAATTTCAATGAAATTTCCTGGCTGACGGTTTTCATAGGAAATTATGGTGATTATGTCCGGAGTATGATTAAAAAATTCCTGGAACTGTATTTTAGTTGTATCCAATATTTCCGGTTCAATGGTACTTTTTTCTTCAGTATCCATATCTTTTCCCCCCAAACATGGAAAAAATCATCCCCTAAATTTAATGCCCAAGATTTGAAATGTTAATTAATGAAAATAATAATGCATGAAAGGTTAAATTGGTAGGTTTAATCTTTAATGGTTTATGGTACTATTTACCCAAATATTATATATTTTTTCGCTATGTCCTTTTATGTGTCCATATTGTTTAATGTGATCACAGTGCTTTTTCAAACCATATCCAATATGGCCAATTGAAGTAAGGATGAAAAAAAAGTTTTAAAAACCATTACAAAAGGATCATTACATATACCCCCCCCTAATTAGGGATACAAGCTACTTTTAATGATTTTGTTTTAGTAGTATACAAATATTTTTTTTATTAAAAAAATGTTTAAAATTTAAATTTATTACGTTAAACCATGTTATACTTAGCCATAAATTCGTTTAATTATTTGAATCTCTTGTTATCAAATATTATATCATAATATATTCATTAGTTGCTTACAAAAATAAGAATCTAGAAAATAATGCCAGATATTATTTAATGTAACCTAAAACAATATTTATATAATAATTATAATAATATTAATAATGTTCAGGAGGTAGAAATAGATGGTTAAAGAATTAGGGCCAAATGTAGATATTGATGATTTTAAAAGGGGTGTTAACTTTCTCAGTGATGCTCTTGCTAATAAAAAAGCTAAATTCTACTTTGAACCCGCTAAAACTGGTATAATCTTTAAAAAACCTCCTACTAAAAAATCTGTACGTAATTATGGCATAGACGATTCAAAAATACAAGATATAATTGATGAAATTATTGAGATTGTATCTATCATTTTAGCTGGAGAAAAAGATGAAGTTATTTTGAATATTCAAGACAACAACGAAATGCTTCAAACTTTTAATAATAGATGTGATCTGATTGAGAAAGAAATAATCAACTGGAATCTAATTAAAAGATATCATCTTCAAAAAAATTATAAAACTTCTTTATTGGATAAATTTGATTGGGATATTATTATCAAAAAAACTGAGTTCAATGGTAAAAAACTCACATTTCCAACTGCAATGTTAAGGATACGTACCAGAAAACCGTTTTCAGATAATCCACCAGTCATGAAAACAGAAACATTTACTTTAGAAACTGGAATGGAAGAAATCGACCAATTAATTAATGAGCTTGAGCAAATTAAAAAATCTTTATCTAAAGAAGAAATTTAGGGGGTGATTATATCATTTACAAAGACACAGTGTCAACCTTGGAATTTGAAGACTCTAATCAACCTATTTTAAAAGAAATACATGAAGAAGAAGCCAGGATCCATTTTAAAGAAGAACAACCTGACAATTCTAGAGAAATTAAAGATAGAAAAATGGAATTGCTTTATGGCCAGAATGTTGATTTTAGTAATATAGTTATAATTAGTCCCAAATACTATCGTCATCGAACGAGGTATATACAGGAAAATTCAAATTTTTTTAGGTATGTTCAAACGATTAATACTCCAAACTTTAGATTTTGGCCCTTTAATTCTATTGAAGAATTTGATGTAGGAATCAGTAGTCCTAATCACATATTTGATAGCATTGAAACCAATTTTGATAAAATTTATTCAAATTTTGATGATTTAAGACTAAGGCAAATATGCTATAATGATGTAAAGGATCAAATAGATGAATTGTGGGATATTAGGCCCTTGGATGATAATTACAACGAATTATTAGTTTTAATAATCCAATTTATAAAAAATAATTTTCCTGAAAATCTAGATAAAGAGCAAGTGAATTCAATAAAAGATTCTTTAAATAAACTTAGAACTAAAGAAATTAACGAGAGGGATATAGAAAAAATATTTGATGATCTTATAGATTCGGGAATGATTTTTTTCCCATCTATCGAAGGACTTTCAGAATTATATGAAGATTAGGTGATTTTACTTGCATCAAAATCTTTTTTTAGATACAAATATTTGTATTGAGTGGATGTTTAATAGAAGTTCAGAAATTTCTAATTTTATAACCTCTAAAATTCAACTTCACTGTGTACATATCTCTAAATATGTCTTAGCTGAATTTATTAGGACTATTGTAAAAGATGCATGCAATTTACATTCAATTCTTGAAGATGAAAATGATTTGGATCGAGTACAAAGAAAGTTATATTCCATTCTAGAGAGTGAAGATGACCATCAAAATCGTGTTGTAAGCCGTTATATTTTATTAATGGAGTCTATTGATTACCCTATGGGTCGTCCGGATATTAATTTTGCCAAACGTGCCATTAAAAATTATGCTCAATGCTCAATTAAAATATTGAAAAAACAATTTAATATTTTAGATAGTAATATTGATTGCGAGTTAGCTTCAAGCAAGCCCAAGAGTGTAGGATCCAAATTTAAAATAGAGTTCCCATGTGAATCAGGAATAAATCGTACTGATTGTTCAATAGTTCATTACATTACGTCTAATATAATGTTTTTAAATCAAATTGAAGCAGGACTTATAGCTGAATCCGAACCCTATTTCACAATGTTAAGAGATTTGATTATCCAATTTAACAGTTGCTCCCTATTAGATTGTTCATTGAAATATTGTAAAATTTTGGGTGATGTAATTGTTTTAGATGATTGTCCTTCAGATTATCTTCTCTTATCGAAAGATCATCATTTCAGAACTTTGTGTAGTATAACGGGTCATAATTTAAGGATGATGGATTGATTTTATTTATAATTTTAAATTAAAGGATATTTAATCCTACTTGCAAGTTTTACTATATTTTTTATTTCGTAATAGTTAAGTAAATAAGTGGCATTTTTTCTATAAAGTTTTTGTCTACTTCGTAATATAACGGTTTAACGAAGTAAATTTATTAAATTTTCAATGAATTTTTAATAATGTTGCTAGGTGAAGATCCCTGAATTAAAAATCATCGAAGTTACCATATTTTCACCAGTGAGGCTATATGGAGTGGATCATTTACAGGGATTTCTTAGATTTTTAAAATTTCAACAGAAATCCATCACCCATCAGGGCCTTGAAAAAATTATCTCAGACCAAAAAATAATCACCATCTCAACTTTTCCCTCCCCGTGCATGTACTGGTGGTGAGAATAAATAATTTTTTTAGATATTTTTTAGATGGTACATTTCAGGTTACTGCAATATCCCTCACCAGAAATTAACAGATCATTTATAGTTCAGTAAGAATAATATTTAGATGGGATGCACTGGTGTACTTCGTGTCAACCTCAAATTCCTGCCAGTGCACTCCTACTTTTTACAGTCTGGTTTTGATTGATCCAAAAAAGAATAAATCTATTACCGGTGTAGTTCAAGTTGAATTCTATTACCAAAGTAGTTGAATGTCCGATATGTCCGTTATATTGTCCGATATCAACCCACTGCCTGTCCAATATCAGCCACGACCCAATAAAGGGAACATTCCTTATTCAGTAAAGTTCATAACTGCGCCCTTTTTTCTCTCCAATGGCACGGACAAGTTTTTTATCCACCAGGTCCGCTAAATATCGTCTTAAGGTTCGCTCAGTTATTCCCGGGGAAATACGAAGAAAATCAGACATGGTTAAAGAACCGTGTTCCTGCATATAAGACACGGCCTGTATCTGACTGCGATTAAGACCCAGACTCTTTAAATATTCCATGTCGTAGACATTTTTCATCATGTAAACTGAAAACCCGGCAAATTCTTCTTTAAATTCCGGTTCAGGGAGACCAGCATCTTGTAAAGATCGGATCATCCGGCGAATACCGGATCCATGAACTTCAACCAGACCGGCCTTAAAGAACATCTCCGCAATTAAAGGATTTCGCGGGGATGAAGGATGGGCCTCTTTAAGTTTTTCAATGGTCAATCCCCCAAAGAGCTCTCCCGGGTTAAAGAACCATATCTGGTCATCAAATATCTTAATCTGGGTCTGGATCTGGGATTTAAAGTAATCCCGGTGGACGATGGAATTTATCAAAGCTTCACGTATAGCCTTGAGGGGGTAATCCCATACTTCTTCCCGAATTAATTTGCCCTTGATTTCGAATTTAACATTGATGGAATTTTTAATGGCTTCTTCAGCTTCTTCAGCCTGCTGGAACAGGTTTCCAGTAATTCTTCGATCAAAGATACTGACCTCATCCTTGAATCTAATGACCCGCACCAGGGCATTGGTGAAGTACTTCTGGGGTTCCTTACCAAAAAGGATAACTGCAGCATTGGTTAATTTACCATTAACTATCAGGTTGAGGCTTTTGAGAATTTGCCAGGTGTCTTCCTCCTCATCGAAAATCCTATCTCTTTTGGCTGCCCGGCTGATGAATCGGGCCACAGATTCCGCATCTATCTCCTCCAGGGTAGCATCGTTGGTCAGACCATCCCAGTTACTGCCCCTTAAGAAGAAATCCCTTAATTTATCCCCCAGTATAGGGGTGGTTTTAGTTCCCTCACGTCTAAAGTATATCCCATTGTAGGAAATGGGGTTAGAACTTTTTTCCACATTAATACACAAAACCTTCTTTTTTTCCCAGGTAAAACAGGAAATAGAATGACGTATACCCATTTTACTGGTTATTTTAGCGGTTATGGTCCGCACACTTTTCTCACTGCAATCAAAACCAGTGACATCTCCCTTATCCGAGACTCCACAAAATAAACTACCTCCACTGGTGTTGGAAAATGCAGATATTGCCCGGAAACCATGTTCATTCATGGATTCTGTAAATTCTACTTGGGTTCCTTTGCCTTCGTCTAAAATTCTGGAGAAATTCATTATAAAGCTCCAATTTCACTTATATTTTTTAAGTCAACCATAATCCTTGGGTTTCAAGATTTATACATCTTCCTATACGTCTTTCCGGTTATACCATAAAGGGGGTGATGACTATTTCAGCAGATTATCCAGATTCAATTTACCATCTACTTTTAAAGGCTCCCCGTGGGCCGGGCAGACCCAGCTGAACTCACAGTCCTGTATGACTTCCAGGGAGCTTCTCAGAACTTCATCATCCCAGTTCATAAAGGATTTCATGGGAGCAATTTTGCCCTGGGATGTTCTAAAAAGGTCACCGGCCAATAAAACGTCCTTATATAGTAAACATACATGGCCGGGGGTGTGTCCGGGAGTGGGTATAACTTGCACTCCATCCACGCCCAATTTTCCATCTTCAGGGTAAGTATTTATCTTACTCGGCTTTTCCACCCTCATGATAAATGAAATTAACCTTTTTATTCCCGGACGGTTTATATCTTGGTAGATATAAGGGATATCTCCCGTGGATGCCCATATTTTAGCCCCAGTTTCCTTCTGCATGAAGGCCAGGCTCCCTACATGGTCCACATCGTGGTGGGTGATAAGGATATGCTTGATCTTGTCAGGTTTTACCCCTATAGTTTTCAAATCATTTAATATTCCTTTGCCCTGCCCTGGGCGTCCTGTGTCAATTAAAATGGTTTCTTCACCCTTAATCAGGTAGGCATAGTTTCCTCTGGTTGAATCGAAGGCATATACTTCCTCAGTTATTTGCAATTTAATTCCCTCCATCTACATGGTCATATAAGTATGTGTACTGAATTTAGGACCTTAAGTAATCTTAACAGTAGGTTTTACTGGTAATTAATTATTTTGAAGTTTATGATTCAGGCCAGTATCATGGCCCCGCCCAGTACCAGGCTAATGGTCACCAGTACCGGTATGTATATCTTTTCAAAGGTTTGGGGATCGATCTTCCTGAGGAGTTTTGGCCCTAAAAATGCGCCTACCGCTGCTCCTCCTGCTAGGAGGAGTATTAAAGTGAGATCCAATTTTCCCAGTAGGAAGTATCCACCCATACCGGTGAGTGAATTGAAGATGAGTACAAATACTGTGGTCCCCACCACCATCATGGCGGGCAGGCCTAAACTGTACAACCCGGCACTGACTGGTGGTGTTCCGCTTATGCCAAATATTCCAGCCAGTAACCCGGATGCCACTCCAAAGAGAGAAGCTATTATTCGCCTGGGTCCGGTGAGTATGATGGGTTCCTTTTCATTGTTTTCTTCCTTTCCGGTTTTTGAATTTTTATTCCTTTTCCAGAAACTCCGAACCATGGGAATGAGCATCAGAAGGGTGAAAACTCCTAAGAGTCTTCTTAAAAGGATGGAAGGTATCATGTTGGCCAGGTAGGCTCCTATCAGTGTGCCCACTATTCCCCCTACTCCTAAAACTAAGCCGGTTCTAATATCCACGTTACCCTCCCGGTAGTGGCTAAAGGCACCCACTGCAGTGGTGGGTAACACCGAGGCCAGTGATGTGGCCACTGCTACCTGAGTGGGGATTCCGAAAACCAGGGTTAAAACCGGTACGTAGAGCCCTCCACCACCACCTCCCATGGTGGAAACTAAAAGACCGATTAAAAATCCAAATAGGGGAATAAAGAGTTGACTAATATCTAACATCCAGTTTGCCTTCTTGTAGGTTTAATTAATATTATGGCCGCGTGCATGTTCATTTTTAACAATCTTACTGATACATTGGGATTTAAATTGATTTTTGATTGGAAATTTTAATTAATAAATGTTTGAAACAATCCCGGCTGTTATTCTGGTTCATCCAGGTCGTCCAGTATTTTAAGTGCGTATTCCCTCATTAAATCCTCTTTTAGGAGTATCAGTTTTTCATTTTTCTCTTTCCCAAATACCACCAGACTATCACCGGGTTTTATGTTGAATTTGTCACGGGCCTCTTTGGGAATAACGATCTGTCCCCTTTCTCCCACTTTCACCTTTCCAAATAGATGGTTATCCATATAACTTCCCATAAACTGTCTCTCCATTATTTTTTAGATTCTACTTATCCCTGACACATGATAAATATAAATTTTCATATAATTCATGTTTAACATATATTTCATACAATTCATATTTAAATTTTGCTTAATAGTTAGTAGTAACCTTGAAAAATTTGACCTTGACTGACTCCAAATTAATGAAAATACTCCAAAAAACACTTCATTCCTAAAAAGGCAGGCCCTGCCCAGTTTGAATAAAATCAACAGAGGGTATTAAAAATAAGAAAAAAATTATACACCAATTAGAAACCAGAAAATACTGATAATAAGAGTGGATCATAAGTCAATCCAATTTTTTTAAAATTCTCCCCACTGTTTTCCAGGTTCGGGTGGTAAGTTCCCGGCCAAATTCTTTTTCCACCCAGCGCATTAAATCCGGTGTTTTCCCCTGGGATAAATTGACTACACTGTAGATTGCACGGTTATGTGCGCCTAAAACAATAAAACCCCCGTTATCTGGATGGTAAGGGAATTTGAATTCTGTTTCTAACCTATTTTTTAGGAAAGTTACATTCGGTTTACATTGGGGGGTGTCTTCAACGTTTTTGAATGGATTTTCACGGACCAAAGATTGTAAATCATCTTTACTGTAAATAATAGCAGTGCTCTGAATATCCAGTTTATTTTTAAGTGCTTTTTCAATGGTTGCTTCCAGTTCACTGGTTTCTCTGGACCCGGTTTTAAAAATGATATTTCCACTGGAGATAACACTTTCGACCTCTTCCCCTCCCAGATCACGAAAAACAGCACGTAAATTTTCATTGCTCATACTGGGATTGGAAGGAGTGATCCCCCGAAGGAGAGCCACGTACTTAGTCATTAAAACATCACCTCATTTTACATTTTTCCTCCAACTATATTATGGAACTCCGGCCCTAAAAATTATCCATGGTGAAGTTGAATACCAATTTCATGTAGTACAGTCAACTTCTTATGAATAGAAAAATAAAGTATTAATTAATTAGGGAAGAGGTGGAATCATGGAAGGTAGTGTAAGTTTTGCAACGGATATTAAAGGACATAAGGTGTGCAAATTTGAAGATGATAAAGTTGCAGTGACTATTGTCCTTAAAAAGGATTATTCTGATGTGGAGGATAAACTCCGAAACTCGGATATACTTAAAGATATTGAAAATGCTTTGGAAACTGTATCCGCTACTGATGAGTTTAGAGAACTGGTGGATAGTTACGGTATGCTGAATATCGATCGAATTGAAGGTTAGATAAAAAAATATTTTTTTAATAAAAATAATTCACTTTTTTGAATGTACCCCCTCATTAGGGAGTAAATAATTTCCTTACTTCTTTTTATTAACTAACACATCCCCCCAGAACAACTAATTTATATCCTATGATGGGAAACTTATCAAAGTATAAATCTAACACTGTGATTATCTAGGAGTCGAAAATAATGATGGAAGAGATTTACGATCGTTCCTTAGAGGGTGAAATAACCAAAGAAGATGCATTAAAACTGGTGGATGCCAACCATTTCCAGTTATTTGACACAGCAGACCGGTTAAGGCAGGAAATTGTGGGAGATGAAGTTTCCTTTGTGGCCAACCGTAACATCGACATCACCGACCACTGTATTATTGGATGTGCTTTCTGCTCCTTCCGGGATAACATTGGATATGAAATGACCACTGAAGAAATTTTGGAAAGCATTAAAGAAGCAGTAGAAGTCAAAGCCAGTGAAATATGCCTATTTGGAGGGGTTATGCCCCACATGACAGTTGACTTTTACTGTGACCTTTTTTCATCCATTAAAGAAGAATACAACATAGAGCTTCACAGTCTATCCCCAGTCGAAGTTTACCATGCGGCTAAAGCATCCAATGTTACTACCAGGGAAGCTTTAACTTCATTTAGGGATGCCGGACTGGACACCCTTACTGGTGCTTCGGCCGAGATACTGGTGGACAGTGTACGGGAAAAACTCTGCCCTAACAAGGTTTCCACCCAGGAATGGGTGGACATTATTACCGAAGCCCACCAACTAGGGATTCCAAGCACCTCTACAATTATGTACGGTAGTATTGAAACCTGGGAGGACCGCATTGACCACCTGATGATCCTGCGGGATATCCAGAGGGAGACCGGTGGTTTCACCGAACTGGTGCCCATGACCTTTCTGGGAAAAAATAACCTGATGGGAGAGGAATCCAGTGGTGCCAGTGGCCTTGATGACCTGAAATTACACGCCATAGCCCGGGTAATCCTGGGGAGGGATATACCTAATATTCAGGCCTCATGGATTAAGATCGGTACCAGAATGGCCCAGATGGCCCTGTGCTGTGGAGCCAATGACCTGGGTGGTACCATGATGGAGGACCTCATCTCCATTGCTGCGGGTTCATCCCACGGTGAGTACCTCTCCCGGGAGGAGATGCACACCCTGATCAAGGATATAGGTCGGATCCCCGTGGAAAGGACTACCCAGTATGAACGGGTAAATTAAAAATCCTGCCCACAACACATAACTCCTCCCTACTTTCTTTAAAACCAATCCTTATCTTTGAATTATATTATTCTATTTGTTCGAGTTTTAACCGGTCTCGTATAATTCTTTGACCTTCTTCAATTCATCAACAATGGCTATTTCCTGGGTGCAGTGTTCTTCACACTGTTTGCAGGCAGTGCAGACGGAAGCTCGACGATTCTCCAGTAGTAGGGCTTCGTAGGAAAACTGGAAACTGGCTTTTTCTTCTGGGCTGCCGAAAAGATGGTAGTCATTGTAGCGGGCAAAGTTCTCTGGTATGTCCACTCCGGCCGGGCAGGGTAGACAGTAGCCGCAGCCAGTGCAGTTGATGGCTAGTTTATCTTTAAAGATGTCCCTGGCTTTACCAATGATCTCCAACTCCTTTGAACTTAAAGAATGGGGTTCGGCAATATTGGCTATCTTTAAATTTTCTTTAACATCTTCCCTGGTGTTCATGCCACTTAAAACCACTGATACCA
This sequence comes from Methanobacterium formicicum, assembly GCF_029848115.1. NCBI lineage: Archaea > Methanobacteriati > Methanobacteriota > Methanobacteria > Methanobacteriales > Methanobacteriaceae > Methanobacterium > Methanobacterium formicicum. Next base: position 47,647 of record NZ_JARVXG010000058.1, read on the forward strand.
GGGGGTTATTCCACACCCATCTTAATGCCCATTCAGCAGGTGTTCTTTTAATTTCAGCCTGGTTGAATACCTCCTGAACTTGTGGTGGGATGTTGGATACTAGTTGCCCTCCTCTTAAGGGTTCCATGACGGCAATCCCTAATCCTTTACTGGCTGCGTATTCTAGTCCCTCAGTTCCGGCCTGGTAAACCTCATCCAGATAGTTATACTGCAGGAGACAGAATGACCAGCCATAGTAATCCACGATCTCCTTAAACAGGTCCAGGCGATCGTGGAATGAGAATCCGGCATGTTTTATTTTTCCCTGGTCCAGGGCTTCCTCTAAAAAGGTTTCGAATTTTAATTCTTTCATTTTCTTCCAGTATGCCTGGTTAAGGCCGTGCACCATATAAAAGTCAATGCAATTGGTATTAAGACGTTCCAGCTGGTGTTCCAGATAACGTTCCATATCCTCCTGATTTTCAATTCTCCAGCTGGGGAGTTTGGTAGATAACATAACCTTATCCCGGTATCCATCTTCCAAAACACGGGATAAAAAGGGTTCACTCTCCCCGGTGTGGTACAATCCCGGGCTGTGGTAAGGATAGGCGGTGTCAATGAAGTTAACTCCCTGGTCAATGGCCTGGCGGATCATGACGGTGGCTGTTTCTTCGTCAATTCTGGCAGGATCATCACCCAGTGTAGGAAGGCGCATACACCCAAAGCCCAATACTGAAACCTGCTCGTTGGTTTTTCCAAAATTTCTGTAAAGAATGATAATTCCTCCTTCAGTAGAATTTCTTTGAACATTAAACTAAATTTTTTAAAAGTTACTAAATTTCCAGATACAGTGGTCTAGGGTGAGTGTCTCTTTTTGACTTCACCGTGATCTATATTTAGAACCAGTATCAAATATCAACTTAATCAAATTAAAATAGTAATCAGGGTTTAAAGTAGTTTTTCTAACCATTTGGTAATCTAATTACCATTTGGTAAGCGAGGAGTTGAATTATATGGAAAACAACCATATTCATGAAATATATCACACCATTGAGGATACATTTGATTATCTGGGGAAAAAGTGGAGTATTAAGATTATTAAAGGTTTTTTCTGCCATTGCATACATTTTAAGGATTTTTTAGAAATGAATCCTGATTTAAGCAGTAAAGTACTGTCGGAACGGTTAAAAGAACTGGAACAGAAGGGTATAATTGAAAAAAGGGTAATTAATTCTTCACCAGTTCAAACCGAGTACCATTTAACTGTGAAGGGAGGGAAGTTAAACCGTATAATTTACGAGTTTTTCATGTTCGCTGCGGAAACCACGGAAAATCCCAGTGAAGAATTTAATTTACAGCTGAAAGAGGAACTTGAAGATCTATTCCAGGTTTAAATAGAATAATTTTTTTGGTAAAAATTAAATTTTTACCTAAACTCCCCCTTATTCCCAATTACCGGGGGCCGTGATATTTATTTATTTCAAGGTACAATCATTACCCATGCCTCGGGAAAGTATTTATAAGCGTTATAAACCGGAATTTATACCACAACTAAATAATAATCAAGGTTCTTACTGGTTCCTTTTCAAATCCAACAAAATTATGGTTAAAAATAATGGCAATTCCATACAAATTCCTTTTTTAAAAAATTTAGAGGATTTAGATATTGCACCGGAAAGATCCCAGTACATGGGCACGTTCGATGGATTTCCAGCCTACACTGGAGAGTTATCACCTCAAAGTGCTACACCGGTAGAAATGAATTTTCTAGATCTTCGTTCACTTTATGGGGCTATTAGTGAGGATCTGTACCTCCTGGCAGGCCGGGCATCTCAAATAGCACACTGGGACCGGACCCATCAGTTCTGTGGGCAGTGCGGGAGTCCCACCATGACCAAGGGGGATGAAATGGCTAAAATTTGCCCTGAATGTGGTTTTACGAGTTTCACCCGCCTTTCACCGGCAGTGATTACCGCTATTGTAAAAGATGGTAAATTACTCATGGCCCAACACACCAGAACCACCGGAAATATGTATGGCCTGATTGCCGGGTTTGTGGAGGCCGGTGAGACACTGACTGAAGCTGTGGAAAGGGAAACTCTGGAAGAAGTGGGTTTGAAGGTTAAAAATATAAGTTATTTTGGCAGCCAGTCCTGGCCCTACCCCCATTCCCTGATGGTGGGCTTCACTGCAGATTATGATAGTGGAGAAATCCAAGTGGATGGTAAGGAAATTGTGGATGCCCAGTGGTTCAGTCCAGATGAACTTCCCCGGACACCGTCGGGAATGAGTATTGCGGGGGACCTGATTCAGTGGTATTTGGACCATTATTCACCTTAATCACCCCACAACTTAATTTATTTTTTTTTAAACCCCCCTTAGATCTGGTGAGGTAATGTGCCATATAAATCAACAATATGTGAACAGTTATTATTAAATAATTATAAAAGTTAAAAAATATAGACGTTATTATAATGATTTCTGAACAGATTATACTGATTGGTGCCTTACTTCTTTTCATTAGCATCATAATCAGTAAAACTTCCCACCGACTGGGAATACCCTCGTTACTGGTTTTTCTTTTCATTGGGATGCTGGCCGGGTCAGAAGGTATAGGAGGGATATATTTTGATGATCCCGTGGTTGCCCAGTTCATTGGTATTGTTGCTCTGGTTTTCATCCTCTTCTCAGGAGGTCTGGACACCAAATGGACTGATGTTAAACCAGTTCTATGGAAGGGTGTTACCCTCTCCACTGCCGGTGTTGTTATTACCACCCTGACAGTCGGCTTATTTATAAACTGGATTACCGGGTTTTCATTAACAGAATCTCTTTTAATGGGTGCAATTGTCTCATCAACTGATGCTGCTGCAGTATTTTCTATTTTCCGTTCTCAAAAGTGTGGTTTGAAAAATAAGTTGGAACAGTTACTGGAACTGGAAAGTGGAACCAATGATCCCATGGCCTACTTCATGACCACCACCCTCATATTTCTCATACTGAACCCCACTACTTCGATAGGGTCCATGGTCCTGTTACTCATACAGTCTATAGGATTAGGAGTTATTATTGGAGTTATATCTGGAAAAGGGATGATCAAAATCATCAACAACATTAAACTCCATGTAGATGGACTTTACCCAGTATTCACCATAGCCTTGGCCTTTTTAACCTTCTCCGTCAGTCATTTCCTCGGAGGTAATGGATTTTTAAGTGTTTATATCGCTGCCCTTATACTGGGAAACAGTTATTTTGAAAACAAAGATATTCAGTTACAGTTTTTCGATGGTATGGCCCTCCTAATGCAGATAATAATGTTCCTGGCCCTGGGATTACTGGTTTTCCCCTCCCAGATCATTCCGGTAATGGGTATTGGGCTGGTAATTTCATTCTTCCTCATGCTGGTAGCCCGGCCCCTGGCGGTTTTTCTATGCCTTACACCATTTAAAGTCCCTTTAAAGGACAAGACCTTTGTTTCGTGGGTGGGTATCCGGGGTGCAGTACCCATTATATTTGCCACCTACCCCATAGTATCCAGTATCAGTGGGGGACAGATGATCTTCAACCTGGTCTTCTTCATCACCATAACCTCCGCCCTACTACAGGGATCCACCATCAATGTACTAGCCCAATACCTGGGTCTGACTAGCAATAAAACGAAAGAATGAACCTTTAATAAAAAAGGAATGAACCTTTACAAAAAAAAAGAATAACTGGGGAAAAACTTCACTGTCGGATTATACTTCGCATCTTACTCTGTAGCTCAGCATACTCCTCTTCCAGTTCATACCGGAATAAGGACGAAGTTTCATTTCCCTGACGTAGCAGCCTTATTTCTTCCAGTATTTGCAGTATCTTCAAACGCAAATCCTGCACATCCTTATATTTCCCGGAAATTCCATTCTTAATGGCTGATAATTGACCATTATCATTATGAGATTGGTGTTCCACGGAATTAACTGTCTGGTTATAGGTGGTGTTGTATGAATCCAGGGCATAGATAGGCAGGGTGGAAATTAAAACCACGGCTACGCAGATCAATATTGTTTTTTTCCAACCTTTATCACCTCCTCCTGTTGAGTACATAATAATTGACATTGGTTTAAAAATATTTATTCCAACTTTAGGCCCATATTTCACCAGTTAATGCCCTAAAAAGGTTGTAAAACTGATAATTAATAATTAATAATCATTACAGTAACTAAAAGATCATACTACTGCAGGCTTAAGTGGGGGATGACTCCAATACACGTACCTAATAAATTTATATGTTAAAATATCCATAATTCCATAATAACATACTTTTATAATGTAACAATTCAGGGTTTATGGTGACGAAATGGCTGGGGAGACAATTTTAGTAGTGGAAGACGAAGGAATAAGCGCCATTGAAATCAAGGAGTGCTTGGAGTCATTGGGGTACCAGGTTCCATCCATTGCTAAAAGTGGTAATGAAGCAATACAGGAAGCATTTTCCATTGAACCCGACTTAATTCTAATGGATATTACTTTAAAGGGAGATATGGATGGTATTGATGCCGCCACCATTATCAGAAGTTTTATGGATATTCCCCTAATTTATCTTACTGCCCTAGATGATGTGGAAACCTTTAATCGGATGAGCGAAACCCAGGCCAATGCGTATCTAATTAAACCCATTGAAGAGGCAGAGTTACGTAACAACATTCAATTGGCCTTGAAAAACTATGAAACCAGACAAAGGGAAATGGCCAATGAAAAAATGCTGGGATTGAAAGATGTTCAGATATTCATGCGTAGCGCCCTCCCAGAACTGGTGGCTAACATTCCCATTTCCGAAAGAAGTGGTTTTTTATCACGATTCATGCGTCTTTTCGAACAGAATATGAAGCCCCTCTTCATACAATTCACCAGAAGCATCACCCAGGAACCATACGAGGATCTCAGTGATCGGGACAAAATGAGGATATACCTTTCCTGGATTTCACAGTTATACGAAAACCTGGGTTTCAAGGTATTAACACGTACCAGGGACGATAAAGGCTTGATGACTGTTAAAAAATGTTCATGGGCACCTATTCGACCTAAGGATGTTTTTCTATGCTTGATCTGCCAGAGCATAATGCAGTTAACCTATTCCTGGACTGGTCTTCCGGGTACAGTGAAAGAGGAAGCTACTACCGGGGCCTTGCAATCAGTGTGTAAATTCGATTATGAAATGGAATAATCCATATGAAAAAATCCTTAAAGCGATATAAGGTTCGATTAAATTGGTTAAGCTATCTAAATAAATTTGTAAGATTTTTTGATATTCCTTTTGTGACTTAAGTCACAAA